>NZ_CAISIQ010000454.1 GCF_903885465.1 uncultured Nevskia sp. | reverse complement strand
TGCTGCGACGCTGGCGGCCAGCGCCATGGTCATCCAGCGACGGTTTTCACGACGCGGCATGGCGCTGTCGGCAAACGCTGCATCGGCCATCGCCAGCAGTTCGGCGTTATCGGTGGCGAGTTGACTGAAACCCTGTTCGACACGATCGACCATCGACCACGCACGAGCGTGCGCCGGGCTGCGCGAATGCCAGGATTCAAATGCCTTCTTCTCCTCCGCCGTGCACTCCGGCGACGCCAGACGAGCGGCCCAATGGGCACTCTCGTCGAGCAATTGTCTTTCTTGTTGGCTGTTCATCGTCCAATTCTGCCATTGCCCGAGGGGCAACGGCGATTCCGGCCAATACTTTGGCCATTCAACCGCGATCCGAGCCGACGACTCCTTTGTCAGGGTCCGGGCCAGTAGCCATCTGCCGACATCCGCAGACTCGCCGGAAAGCGCGTGACCTGCGAAGCGATTTCGTCACTAAGTGATCGCCTCAATCGGTCATTGCCACCGGGCTACATTCTCTTAGACGGATGGCGATCGTTTTCACCTACCTTCTTCATGCACACCGCCAGCGCGTGGCTGATGTGCTTCTCGACCATCTTCACGCTGATGCCACAGTGCCTGGCGATTTCCGGATAGGTCATGTGCTTGACCCGGCTCAGCAGGAACACCTGCTGACACTTGGTCGGCAGTTGCCGAATCGCTACCAGCAGCGTGGTCAGATCCTCGCAGCCGGCGATCTGCCGTTCCGCGGAGGGTTCGTGAGACGCCAGTTCGTGGTCGTCGATGTTGCATTGGTCGCTGACCCGCCGCGACTGATCCGCGCGCGCAAAATCATTAGCCACGTTCGTTGCGATGCGAAATAACAATGAAGACGGCGAATGAATATCCCGCGCACCCTCGTACTGCATCATGCGGACGTACGCTTCCTGCGCAACGTCATTGGCATCTTCCGGCGTTCTCATCCGGCGTCTCAGGAAATTGACCAGTGCACCGTGGTTTTCGCGAATCACCGCGTCTACCGAAAGCGCAGGCCGGACATTTTCCTCAACGGTCGATGTGAACGTCGTCGTAGCAGCCGCCAGCGTAAAAATTCCCATAGCTGTTCGCCCTGTTCACCGCCACCGAAATGGCACCCGGAAGTTCTGAAAGAACGCTCCGCCCCTGTGCCTGACAGGGATTAAGCAAACGACATGCCATCTTCTTCGAGACGTGATCGGTCGTGAGCCTATCAATGACCGACTGATGGCAGAAATATGACGGCAGATCAGCGGCCTGCCTCGAGAAAAATTTTCGAGTCGATTCGCGAGCAGCCGATTTCGGCACCACGCAAAGAAATTTGCGCGACCACCGAAGCGCGATCACAGGCGGCGTGCTCACAGCCTTGGTGCAATGCGACTGTGATCCTGCTCACTTTTGGGGTTCCCGATCAGGCCATAGCAAGCTGCCATCGTTCATTGGACGGAGAAATGCTGCCGTTCGTGCAAGGCCCTCCACCGGCCGACGGTCTTTGGCTTCCTAATCGCCCTGCGCTATCCGGCGCTTCGATCTGGAATCACCTCAATGTCCGGGCTGCTGGCTTTCGCCGCTGCGCTTGCCGTGTCTTCCTCAGTCCCTGCCGCCAAGCCCACTGCCAGTCCGCTGCCGCGCTGCTTTGTGAAGGTCAATCAGCCGGCAGCATCGGTCCGCTTCAATCGGACAAACATCCCCGCCAACATCTGCGTCAGCAACTGCGATGCGGCGATGGTGGGTGTCCATCGCGAGGAAGGTCAGATGGTCGGGCTGGCGATCTACACCGGCAAGCACTGCCGGCAACCCGCGAAAGCCGAGTCACGTCACACACCTTGATTGGAGTGCATGGCGACGAAGGCGTCTCCGGTCAGCGCATGAATCCGTATCAGGGATGTGGAGAAGTACCGGCAACCGCGGCGCCGGGATTCCACCTCAAATCCGCTTCAGCGACAACATATCGGACATAGCGGTAGTCACGGATGAAGCTGATCCGACCTTCGTGCCACTCAAGCCACATCAGATAGCTGGGCTTCGAGGCGCTGGGCGGTTCGAACACCGCGATCACCTCGCGACCCTCCAGCCAGGCGGGCACCAGCCAGACGCGATCGCTCTTGGCGTAAATGCTGAAGAACAGGCCGACATCCGCAGCCCCAGCTCGAGCCGGGTGCAGGGATTGGTTGAGCTTCACGTCATCGGCGAGCAACGCCCTCAGACCATCCCAGTCCCGCCGATTGAAGAGCTGGGCATAGCGCATCACCGCCGCCGACAGCGCCGGGAATTCTGAAGGCGGTGCGGCTTGCGCATTGATCACTCGAAGTCGCGTGCGTCCGCGCGCCAGATGCCCCTTGACTGCGTCGATCGTGAGATCAAGAAGCGCCGCAATATCGCTCAGAGACTCATCGAGCACGTCCTTCAAGACCACGACGCTGCGCTGCAGGGTGGGAAGCTCGGCAAAGCGAGACACGGCTGTCGCCACCGCTTCCTGATGGATCAGCATCTCCGCCGGGTCAGGACTGGCCGGGTCGGCCGTGTCGAAGGCTGCCTCGATCGGCTCTGCCACCCGCAAGGTCCGGCCACGGAGCAGATCGAGCGCTCGATTGTGGGCAATGCGAAACAGCCAAGGCCTCAGCACCACCGCATCGGCCGACTGTGTGGTTTCCAGAGCCACGAATGCACGATCGAAGGTGTCCTGTACGACGTCCTCGCCATCGGTGATCGATCCCATGAGCCGCGAGCAGTAACGATGCAGCTCCGGCCGCAGTTCGCCGGCAATGGCAAGGAGTTCCGCTCGCTGATCCAACGCCGGCAAGAGCGGTTCTGAACTCAAGCTGCCATCTCCTCGAGGATCTTCACTTCCGCACCGCCCTTCAGCCCGAACGCGAAGCCGGAGCCGTACCTGGGGTCTTCCAGTATCGACACAAGATTCTCGCCAAAGTCACGGGGCAGCAGAGGCGCGCCGAAGCGCGCCAGAAATGCCTCTGGCGTGATCGCCATGGCTCGTGCGTAGGCTCCGGCAGCCTCATTGCCGACGCCGGTGTCGCCGACGATCTGCAGCGGCACGATCGCCTGAAAGCGAAGCCCGAGGCCCTTCTGCTCGGAGACCGCATTAGCGTACTTGGCCATCATCCACAGCATGCGCTTGGCTCCCGCGTAACCACCTGACAGCGGCGAGCCATTCTGGGCCGCCCCGCTTGAACTGACCAGGACGCGGCTTCCAGGTTTGAGCGGCAGATTGAGCGCCGCCTGCAGCCAGTGGAGCCCTGCCTTGACATCGGTCTCCCACGGCGCCGAAAAAGCCTCCCAGCTCAGTTGGTCAAGCCGCCCCATCGATGGCGTCGCGCCCGCGTTCAAGACAACGATGTCCGGTCTGAGATCGGTCAGGATGCGTTGGGCAGCGGCGGCATCCGTCACGTCTGCTGAAATCGTCGCGACGCCCAGCCGGATGCGCACCGACTCCAGAGCAGCCGCACCACGTGCGACAACAGTCACCTGCGCACCATGGTCAACCAGGGCTTCGACCAGCCCCAGGCCGAGACCGCGGCTTCCGCCAGTGACGACAACACTCTTGCCTTTGAGACTCATCAGGGTTGCTCCATTGTCCATGTACAGCTAAGACGATCGAGGCAACCGAAAGGAGTCAACCGATGCCGGCAGGGGCCTGGACCGAGTGCTCCCTGGTCCAGATGGTTTCGTGTAAGAGACCGAGCGCCTCAAGGATTGCGTCGGCGATGCTGGCAGAAGCGCCCGACGGGCATCGGGGCTTGCGACAAACCGGGTTTGAAGGTTCGTCGGGTGTATCGAGTTGGCGCGCCCGACTGGATTCGAACCAGTGACCCTCGGCTTAGAAGGCCGATGCTCTATCCGACTGAGCTACGGGCGCTTTGATTGGTGTTTTTTGAGTTCGATTTGATGCGCTGAAGCGGCTTCGAATCTGCCTCCGCTCACTACCTGTCGCTTGGGATTCGCCCCTTCGGGTCCAGCCAATGCCGTGGCTTCGAATCTCCCTTCGCTAACCGCCTGCCGCCTGGGATTCGCCCCTTCGGGTCCAGCCACTGCCGTGGCTTCGAATCCCTCTCTCACTGCCGATCTGCTTTTCCAAAACACCGACATTGAGTCGGTGTTTTGGAAAAGTGGCGGAGAGAGAGGGATTCGAACCCCCGGAACCTTGCGGTTCAGCGGTTTTCAAGACCGCCGCAATCGACCACTCTGCCATCTCTCCGTTACCGCGCGCGTATTCTAGGCGCAGACGGCGCTCAACGCGATGTCTCCGATACGACTCGGGTCTGCGGATAGCCCTGCGTCGCCAGCCGGGCCTGCGCGCTGCGTGCTGCGGCCTCAGTCGAATACGGGCCCGCGCGCACCCGATGCAGGGTTTTGCCATTGGCGCCGGTGATCTTGCTGATCAGGCCGTGGTGGCCTTGCTTGCCGATCAGGTTGACGATCGTCGTCGCCGTGCCGGCCTCGGCAAAGCTGCCGATCTGCACATACCAGCCGGCGGTAGCGGGCTTGTCGGCCACGGCAGGCTTGGGCGGAGGAGCCACTGCTTCGGCCGGCTTGGGCTTCGGCACCACGACCGGCGCCGGCGGCTTTGCAGCAGGCTTGGGCGCAACCGGCTTGGCGACCTCCGGGGTTGGTTTCGCAGCGCTTGGTGCCTCGGCCTGATCGCTGCTCAGATCGGAAATGGTGACCTCATCGCTCGGCTGCTGATCAGCATCCGCTGTTGATTCGGGCGAGGTGTAGTCATCCGGCGGCGGCACGGCATCGGCTTCGGTGACCTGCAGGCTTTCGCCGCTGAGGCTGACCGTGGTCGACGGCTCGACCTCGTTGCGCGCCGGCGCACCGGGCAGCAGCAGCGACAGCAGGAACGCCAGCGTCAGCAGGACGGCGAGGCCGATCAGGCGGCGGCGAAAAACTTCGTTCATCGACTGTTCTCGAGTGCGGCTGCCACGGTCAGGAACGATCCACAGACCACGATGCGATCACCCGGTTCGGCGGCGGCGCGGGCTGCGGCTATTGCATCACGGACCGTGCCGGCTTCGTGTGCCACCAGACCGGACTGTCTTGCGATGCTGGCGAGCTGATTGCCGTCGAGCCCGCGCGGCGACGGCAAACCGGCACACCATACCGCGTCGACGACCGAAGCCAGCACCTTGCAGACTTCGGCGACGGGTTTGTCGGCGAGCATGCCGAGCACCAGCCAGGAGCGGCCAGTGCAGGGCTCCGCACGCAGCTGCGCGGCCAGCACTGCGGCCGATTCGAGGTTGTGGGCGACGTCGAGGATCAGCCCGTCATGACGCTGATAGCGCCCCTGCAGCGTCAGGCCGCGCAAGCCGGCTTCGATCGTGCCGCGCTTGACCGGCAAGCGATCCTGGAGGGCTTCGACCAGCGCCAGCACGCCAGCGGCGTTGTCGATCTGGAAAACGCCGGGCAGCGCCGGCAGCGGCAGTTCCCGATAGTCGGCACCCTCGCCTTTCCAGCTCCAAGTGCTGTCGCCACGGACGACCTCGAACTGCCGACCGGCGGCGATCCAGCGTGCGCCGATCCGTCGTGCTTCCGCTTCGACGCTGGCTGGCGGCTCGCGCTCGGCGCAAATCGCCGGGCGTCCGGCGCGATAGATGCCGGCTTTCTCACGGCCGATGCTGTCGCGATCCGGGCCGAGCCAGTCGGTGTGATCGAGGCCGATGTTGGTCACCAGCGCGGCGTCGGCATCGACGATGTTGACGGCATCGAGCCGTCCACCGAGGCCGACTTCCAGCACCTGAACCAAGCAGCCCGCCTCGCGGAACAGCCACAGCGCCGCCAAGGTGCCGAACTCGAAATAGGTTAGCGGCAGATCGCCGCGCGCGCCGTCGATCGCGGTGAAGGCGGCACAGATCGCGTCATCGGCTACTTCGATACCGTCGAGGGCGATGCGTTCGTTGTAGCGCAGCAGGTGCGGCGACAGGTAGCGACCGACGCGATAACCCGCGGCCTGCCAGATGCCCGCCGCGAGCGTCGCCGACGAGCCCTTGCCGTTGGTGCCGGCGATCGTCGCGGTGATGCAGGGCGAGGTCAGCAGGCCAAGACGCTCGGCCACCAGCCGCGAGCGCGTGAGCCCAAGTTCGATCGAACGAGGATTGAGCTGTTCCTGCCAGGCCAGCCAGTCGGCCAGCCGCCAGCCGCTGCGCACGGTGCTGCCGCTTGTAGCGACCGCCGCGTCACTGTCAGTGCGCGGCACCGGCCCCCGGCGAGGACACCGCCGGGATGCCCGGCGCGAAGTGGGTCAGCATGGCCAGCAGGCGGTGAAGCTTTTCGCGCAGCTCGCGGCGGTCGACGATCATGTCGATGGCGCCTTTCTCGAGCAGGAATTCGGCGCGCTGGAAGCCTTCCGGCAGCTTCTGGCGCACGGTCTGCTCGATCACTCTCGGGCCGGCGAAACCAATGAGCGCCTTCGGTTCGGCGATGTTGATATCGCCGAGCATCGCCAGCGAGGCGGACACGCCACCCATGGTCGGATGGGTCAGCACCGAGATGAACGGCAGGCCGCGCTCGGCGAGCTTGGCGAGTGCGGCGCTGGTCTTGGCCATTTGCATCAGCGAGAACAGCGATTCCTGCATGCGCGCGCCGCCCGAGGCCGCGAAGCAGATCACCGGGCAACCGTGTTCGAGCGCGGCATTGACGCCACGGACGAATTTTTCGCCGACCACCGAGCCCATCGAGCCACCCATGAAGCCGAACTCGAACACGCAGACCACCACCGGCAGGCCCATCAACTGGCCGCGGATGACGACCAGCGCGTCTTCCTCGTCGGTGTCCTCGCGGGCTTCGGTCAGGCGCTCGGTGTACTTGCGCGAGTCCTTGAACTTCAGCGGATCGGTGGAACGAACCCGAGCGCCGATCTCGACTTTCGGCTCGGCATCCAGGAAGTGGCTGATCCGCGCGCGGGCGGCGATCGGCCGATGAGCACTGCACTTCGGGCAGACCTCCAGGGTGCGCTCCAATTCGGCGCGATAAAGCACCGACTGACAGGAGTCGCACTTCATCCACAGGCCTTCGGGAACGCTCTTCTTGCGTACGCCGCCGGTCAGCAGTTTCGATCCGGAGATTTTTTCAAGCCAGCTCATCGAGGAGTTTTCCGCTTGCGAAGGTCGGGACGACCTTGGGAGTTCAACAGCTGAGATTTCAACAGGGAAATTTCAACAGAGTTTGCAACGATCAGGCCAGAACTTCAGTTCAGGGTATCGAGGGCGGCGCGCATCTGGGCGAGCTGCGATTTGAGCAGGTCCGGCAGCACTTCGGGCGTCGACTGGTGCTTTTCAATCTGCGACACCAGCGCACTGCCCACCACCACCCCATCCGCCACGGCGCCGACTTTCGCGGCCGATTCAGCATCGCGAATGCCGAAGCCGACTGCAACCGGCAGCGCGGTATAACGACGAATCTGCTCGAGCTTGGCGGTGACGCTGCCGATATCCAGCGAGGCCGATCCGGTGACGCCTTTCAGGGACACGTAGTACAGATAGCCGCTGGCTTCGCGGGCAATCGCTTCGATGCGGGCATCGGAGCTGGTGGGCGCCAGCAGGAAGATCAGATCGAGCCCGAACGAGCGAACCTTCGGCGCGAACTCCGGCGCTTCCTCGACCGCGAGATCGACGATCAGCACGCCGTCGACGCCGGAATCCTTCGCAAGCTGGCAGAACGCGTCCAGGCCGCGAGTCTCGATCGGGTTCAGATAACCCATCAGCACCACCGGCGTGCGGCTGTCGGTCTTGCGGAACTCGGCGACCATCGCACAGCAGTTCCACAGGCTGGTGTTGTGGATCAGCGCGCGTTCGCAGGCCAGCTGGATGGTCGGGCCATCGGCCATCGGGTCCGAGAACGGCACGCCGAGTTCGATGATGTCCGCCCCGCCCGCCACCAGCGCATGCATCAGGCCGACGGTATGGCGCGGGTGCGGATCGCCGGCGGTGATGAACGGGATCAGCGCCTTGGCGCCTCGCGCTTTCAATGCGGACAGCGTGCTTTCGATACGGCTCATGTTTTTTCTTCTTTACAGCAACGAAATGCCTTCACGCTTGGCGATCGTGAAGATGTCCTTGTCGCCGCGGCCGGACAGGTTGACGACGATGATCTGGTCCTTCGCCATCGTCGGCGCGAGCTTCTTGGCATAGGCCATCGCGTGCGAAGGCTCGAGCGCCGGGATGATGCCTTCGACACGCGTTAGCTCGTGGAAGGCTTCGAGCGCTTCGTCGTCGGTCACCGACACGTAGTTGACCCGGCCGATGTCCTTCAACCAGGCGTGCTCGGGGCCGACACCGGGATAGTCGAGACCTGCGGAGATCGAATGGGTGCCGATGATCTGGCCATTGTCGTCGGCCATCACGTAAGTGCGATTGCCGTGCAGCACGCCCGGCTTGCCGGCCGACAGCGGCGCCGCATGACGGCCGGTTTCGATGCCATCACCGCCGGCTTCGACGCCATACATCTTGACGTCGTCGTACTGGATCAGCGGATGGAACAGGCCGATGGCATTGCTGCCGCCGCCGACGCAGGCGACCAGCGCATCCGGCAAACGGCCGAGCTGATTCTGCGACTGGGTGATCACTTCGCGGCCGACCACCGAGTTGAAATCGCGCACCAGCATCGGATAGGGATGCGGGCCGGCGACGGTGCCGATGACGTAGAAGGTGTCGTCGACATTGGTCACCCAGTCGCGCAACGCTTCGTTGAGCGCGTCCTTCAGAGTCTTGGTGCCGCTCTGCACCGGAATCACTTCGGCGCCGAGCAGCTTCATGCGATAGACATTCGGGCTCTGCCGCTCGACGTCGTCGGCACCCATGTAGACCACGCATTTCAAGCCAAGGCGGGCAGCGATCGTCGCCGATGCCACGCC
>NZ_CAISIQ010000453.1 GCF_903885465.1 uncultured Nevskia sp. | reverse complement strand
TGTTCGTTGGCGAACTGCACGATCAGGATGCCGTGCTTGGCGATCAGGCCGACCAAGGTCACCAGTCCCACCTGCGTGTAGACGTTCAGCGTGGCGAAGTCGAGGAAGATGAACACCATCGCGCCGAAGATCGCCATCGGCACCGACATCATCACCACCAGCGGATCGCGGAAGCTTTCGAACTGCGCGGCCAGGGTCAGAAAGATGATAACCAGCGCGAACACCATGGTGGTCAGGAAGCCGCCGGATTCCCGCACGTACTGCCGCGACACACCGCCGTAATCGATCGTGTAGCCCTGCGGCAGGGTTTCCTTGGCGATGTCGTTGAGGATCTTCAGCGCTTCGCCCTGGGTACCGCCGAACACGGCGCCGATGGTGGCAGAGTTCATCTGCTGGAAGTGCGGGATCGACTGCGGCACCGTTTCAGTCTTCAGCGTCACCACGGTCGAAGCCGGCACCATGCCGCCGGTCGAGGTGCGGATGTAGTAGTTGTCCAGCTGATCGGCATTCAAGCGATCGCTGGTCTGCACCTGCGGAATGACCTTGTACGAACGGCCCTCGATCGAGAAGTAGTTGACGTAGCCACCGCCGAGCAGCGAACCGAGCGCGCCGCCGACATCACGCATGGTCAGACCCAGCGACGCCACCTTGTCGCGATCGACGTTCACCGTGGTCTGCGGCTTGTCGATCTTCAGACCGTTATCGAGCACGTAGAACTTGCCGGTCGCCTGCGCCTTGCTGACCACGGCATCGGCTACCGCATAGAGCTTCTCGAAGGAATCGGTGGTGTTGATCACGAACTGGATCGGCAGGCCGTTGCCGCCGCCGGGCAGCGGTGGCGGATTGACCCAGAAGATGTTGGCACCGGCAATCTTGTTGCTGTGATTCTGGAGATCGATCGATATCGCCGTGGTGTTGCGGGTTCGCTCCGCATACGGCACTGCGACGAAGCCGCCGATTCCCGAATTGACCGTGCCGACGCCTTCGATCTGGAACGCGCTGGCGTACTCCGGCATGTCTTTCATCACACCGTAGATCTGATCGGTGTAGGTCGACATCTGTTTCAGCGTCGCATTCGGCGGGCCGCTGACGATGTGGATCAGAAAGCCCTGATCTTCTGCTGGCGCCAGTTCGCTTTTCGCGAGCACACCGGCCATCGGCATCACCATCATCACGGCGATCAGGCCCATGACCACGAAGCCGAAGACCACGATCGTGACCCAGCCATTGAGCATCCGGCCCAGGATCCGCCGATAGGCAGCCGAGAAGCGCTCGAAGTTGCGATCGAGCACCTGCACGAAGCGGTTGGAGCCGTGATCGTCACGCAGGAACATCGCGCACATCATCGGTGACAAGGTCAATGCCACCACGGCGGACACCGCGACTGCACCGGCCAAGGTGAAGGCGAACTCGGAGAACAGCACGCCGGTCAAGCCACCCTGGAAACCGATCGGCACATAGACCGCGATCAGCACCACCGAGATCGCGATGATCGGCCCGGCCAGTTCGCGGGCGCCGACGAGTGCGGCCTGCATCGGCGTCTTGCCCATCTTCATGTGGCGATCGACATTCTCGACGACGATGATCGCGTCATCGACGACCAGACCGATCGCCAGCACCAGGGCCAGCAGGGTCAGCAGGTTGATCGAATAGCCGAGCACCAGCATCACGAAGAACGCGCCGATCAAGCTCAGCGGCATGGCGATGATCGGGATGATCACCGAGCGGAAGCTGCCGAGGAACAGGAAGATCACCACGGTGACGATGGCGAGCGCTTCGATCAGCGTCTATTCCACTTCGCTGATCGAGGCGCTGATGTACTCGGTGGAGTCGTAGACGATCTCGCCTTTCAGGCCTTCTGGAAGCTGAGCCACCAGTTCGGGGAAGGCGGCGCGGACATTCTTGATCACGGTCAGCGCATTAGCATCGGGCGCCACCTTGATGCCGATGAAGACCGACTGCTTGCCGTCGAAGCGAGTGCCGGAATCGTAGCTCTCGGCACCCAGCGACACTTTGGCGACGTCTTCCAGACGGACCAGCGAGCTGCCTTTCTGCTTGATGACCAGCTTCTGGAACTGCTCGATCGAATGCAGATCGGTGCCGGCGGTCAGATCGACGCTGACCATGTCGCCGCGCGTGGTGCCCAGTGCCGACAGGTAGTTGTTGTTGGCCAGAGCGGTATAGACGTCAGCCGCGGTCAGGCCGACGGCGGCCAGCTTCTGCGGATCGAGCCAGGCGCGCAGCGCGAACTGGCGTCCACCGAGCAATTCCGCCTGCTTGACGCCGGCGACCGTCTGCAGCTTCGGCTGCACGACGCGCACGATGTAATCGGTGACCTTGTTCGACGGAATGCTCGTCGAGTGGAAGCCCATGTACATCGCCGCGACCGCTTCGCCGACCTGCACGGTCAGCACCGGCTGCTGCGCTTCCGCGGGCAGCTGGTTGATCACCGACTGGACCTTGGTGTTGATCTCGTTCAACGCACGATTGGCGTCGTAGTTGAGCACCAGGGTCGCAGTGATCGTCGAGGCGCCGGCGACGCTGGTCGAGGTCAGGTAGTCGATACCTTGCGCCTGCGCCACGGCTGCTTCGATCGGCGTGGTGATGAAGCCGGCCACGACATCGGCATTGGCGCCGTAGTAGACCGTGGTGACGGTGACGGTGGCGTTTTCGGTCAGCGGATACTGGCGCACTGGCAGCCCGAACATCGAGCGCAGGCCGAGCACCAGGATCATCAGGCTGACGACGGTCGCCAGGACCGGCTTCTTGATGAATATATCGGTGAATTTCATGAGGATCTCATCGTCCTTGAGCGGGCAGGGCCAGTGAACAAGAACTGGCTCACTCGTCGACCGGCTTCGGATTGGCGTTGTTGCCCGGCTGCACGTCGTTGTTGACCGCGATCTTGAGGCCGGTCTTCAGCTTCAGCTGGCCGCTGGTGACCACGATGTCGCCTTCCTTGACGCCGGTCAGGATCGCCACCTGGTCGCCCCGCGTCGGGCCGACCGTGACGAACACCTGGCGAGCCACCATCACCGGCGGCGCGTCGGAGGCTGGCGCCGGCGGTGCGGGGGCAGCAGCCGGCGCTTCCTTGCCTTCCGCCTTGGCCACTTCGGCAGCTTGTGCCGACTTGATCTTGGCGTCTTCGGCGTCGAGCCGCTTGGTCTCCTTCAGCGCAGCC
>NZ_CAISIQ010000452.1 GCF_903885465.1 uncultured Nevskia sp. | reverse complement strand
GGACTACGCGGGACGAAACTGACAGGCTTGCCTTGAATGGCAAGCCTGTCAGTTTCGCGCCCGGCCATGGATGGCCGGGCCGGGTCTCCGAAGAAGAGCGGGTTCGCGACAGGGCGCCGGGGAAATGCTTTCCGAACAGGAGGCTTCAGCCCAGCATCGCCTTGACCTTGGCAACGTACTGAGTCATCGCCGCATCCGCCGTGGTGCCTTTGAGCTTGGCCCAGGCGTCGTACTTCGCGCGGTTGACCATGTCGAGCATGCCCGGACGGGTGCCGGTGGCGTCGCCCGTGGCGCCCTGCTTGAACAGCGCGTAGAGCGTCAGCAGGTCTTCGTTGCTCGGGCGCTTGGTCAGCGTCTTGACATCGATCTGGGCTTGGGCGAAGGCGGCTTTGAGGTCGGCCATGTCGGATTCTCGAGGTTATGTGAACAATTGTTCTGAGGCGGCTTTATAGCAGCCACAGGCGTCGAGACTCAATCGTTTTCGAGGCGTTGCAAGCTGACGAAGCGGAAGGCATGAGCATGGCGCTCGTCGGCCGGATGGGCTTCGCTGGCGACGGTTTGCCATTGGGCGAGATCGATCGCCGGAAACAGCGTGTCGCCATCGACCTCGGCCAGCACTTCGGTCAGCTCCAGCCGAGTCGCCAGCGGCAAGGTCTGGCGATACAGCTCGGCACCGCCGATCACCACCAGCTCCCGCCCCTGCCCGGCATTCAGCGCCTGATCGAGCGTGGCGAACACCGTCGCGCCGGCCGGCTTGAACGTGGCGTCTCGGGTCAGCACCCAGTTGTCACGATCCGGCAGCGGCCGGCCGAGCGAAACCCAGGTCTTGCGCCCCATCAGCACGGTCTTGCCGACGGTCAAACGCTTGAAGCGCTTCAGGTCATCCGGCAGCCGCCAGGGCAGATCGCCGTCGCGGCCAATCACGCGGTTCTGCGCCAGCGCGGCGATCAGGGTCAGCTCGGTGGTCATGGCGTCGCGGTACGGTCCAGCACGTCGATGATTTCCTTGATCACCAGATCGGGCCGGTTCCAGAGCACGAAATGGCCCTGGTCCGGCACGACAACGACCTTGCCATTCGGCTTCGGCAGCACCTTCTCGGCATAGGCCGCCGTGCGGGGATCGACCAGCTCATCTTTAGCGCCCTGGATGACGGTGATCGGCATTTTCAAGCTCGCCCAGCGTGGCGTCTGCTTTTCCAGCTCGCCCACCAGCGGCATGATTTCTTGGTTCGACGATACGAAATCATCTGGTGCGATCAGCTTGACCAGCCACAGCGTCATGGCGACGTTGTACCAGCGCGGCTGCTCGGTGTTCGGATCGATCGATGGCGCCACCAGTACCGCGCCGCGCACTAGCTCGGGATAGCGCATCGCCAGTTCGGCGGCGATCGGCCCGCCCAGCGAATGGCCCACCAGCAGAGTCGGTGCGCCCGGACCGTCTAGCAGCGGGGCCAGCAGGCGCGCCTGATCGGCCATTAGCGGCGCGACCCGGCCGGGATCGGAAGCACCGAAGCCAGGGCGATCGACGGAGATCATCGTCGCCCGCTTCTGCAGTTCCGGATCGGCCATGAAATGCGCCCAGGCCTTCCAGCCGCCCGGCGTGCCGTGCAGGAACAGG
>NZ_CAISIQ010000451.1 GCF_903885465.1 uncultured Nevskia sp. | reverse complement strand
GTGTTCAGACCGAACACCGGATTCGAGCCGGGGAACAGGTCGAGCCGCTCGATCGCATTGGTCGGCAGCAGATCCCAGTTGACGATGTCGCCGAACGGCTCGTTGACTCGCACGCCATCGAAAAACACCGACAGGCCTTGGGGCGTACCGAGCTGCGGGCCGGCAGTGAATCCACGAAAGGTCACATCGACCTGGAACGGATTGCCCTGGTAGTCGTTGACGGTCACCGACTGCAGGCGGTTGTTGAAGAAATCGGCAATGCCGATCGAATGCGAGGCGCGAATCTCTTCGGCGGTGGCGCTCTGGATGGCGCTGGGGATCTGGTCGCGCGTCAGGTTCAGGCCGGGCAGCGGGCCGACCGAAACCGGCGGCCGGTCGCCTTTGACGTCGACCGGGCCCAGCTCGATCCTGGCCGGGCCTTTCGGCGTGGCGCCATCAGCAGCGGGCGGTGGCGTCGGGCTGGTCTGGGCTACGGCATCGGCAACGAACATCAACAGGCCAACCGCGAACAGACGGGCAGCGGGGCGCTGGCGGAAAGGGTTCATGGCGCGCTTGTCGTTCATTCGAGGAAGCTGCGATCCGGCGCGGTCAGCAGCTGACCCTGCAGGCTGACCCGGCGATCGCCCGGCCGGTCGCCGAGCAGCACTTCCGACACCGTGATCGGCGTGATGCTCACCGCGTGCGCGCTCTGGGCGTTGGCCGGGCCGATGGTCACCGCCGACAGGCAGGCAGCATCGACGCAGGCGAAGCTTTCTCCCTGTGCGCGGTCGTACTGGAGCCTGCGAACCAGGCCGGCCGGGCTGGCGATGATCGTCAGGTAGGACTCGCTGCGGGCCTGGTTGTTGGCGAAGCTGTAGACGTAGTCGCCGAGCTGGGCACCAGGGAAGCGGCCGATGTTGGCGTCGCGGATCACGAAGCCGGCGACCGTGCCCTCGTCGATGTCATAAGGCGGGCACAAGTCCCAATGATCGGTTTCCCCTTCGACCCGCACACGCACCGTTTCGCTGGCCGGGAAGCCTGTGCAATCGGGTGGGATGCGGTCGATGCGGTTGCCGAGATTGATGCCGCCATCGAGCGTCACCGGCGTGCCGCCGCTCAGGCTTTGCAGCACGGTGCCGCTCAGGCTCAGCGTTCGTTCGGCATTGGTCAGATTGCCGAGTGCCACGAACTCGCCCAGCGCTGCACCGTTGCAGGCCTCGCCGACGCACTCGAACAAGGGCACCAGTGCCAAATTGTTCTCGTCCTGCTGGAACAGCGTGATGCTCAACAGCCGATCGCCGTCGACTCTCACCTCCGGCACCGCAAAAGCTTCGATCGCGGACCGGTAGACATAGCGCGAGCTGGCCACTGCCTCGAACCGAACATTGGCACTGGCGCACTGCGCCGTTACGGTGCCATCGGCAGAAGCGACGAACAGCGCCAGTCCTTCGGCGCCATCGCAGTTGATCGCCGGCCGGCCGGGCACGCCACCGATCGCGGTGCCGACCAGCTGCGCGGTGCTGCCGTCGGCGGCGCTCAGTACAGTGTTCGAGAAGCTCAGTGGCCGCGAACGTTCACTGACTTCGCCGCCGACCATCACCAGGCTGCAGCTGGCTTCATCGCAGCTGTACAACGGCAGGCCGGAGCGGCGCAGTTCGATGCCGATCACGGTGCTGTCGCGCAGCCGCAAGCTCAGCGTGTTGCCGCGGATGTCGAACAGCCGGAACACCAGCACCGAAGCATCGGCCTCGTCTGGCAAGGCATCGCGGGTGGCCGGGCAGAACTGATAGAACTCCGGGCCCACAGTGATGCCGATCTGCTCGCGGGCGCAGCGCGCCAGTTCGTCGATGCGATTGTTCGGATAGCTGCCGGGAACGAACTGGTTGCGCGCGATGCTCGCGCTCAAAGCGCTGAGCGTGTCGTACATCGGATCGCCTGCCACTTGGACGAACGGCGTGGTTACCCAGTCACCCGTGGCGACGGACGCCGGCACGACGATGCCGAGTTCCTGGCGCAGCAGGCGCACCACGGTGGCCTGGGCCCTGACGATCGCGGCATCGGTGAACGGCGCGAAATCGGCGATCCGGGCCGCAATCGGAATGCCGCCTGCGGTCAGCAGACGGTTGAAATAGGTCACCGGTTCCTGACGGGCCAGTTCCAGCACCACCAGTTGGGTCAGCGGCGTGACATTGATCGTGCCGCTGTTCGCCCGCGTGACTGCCGCGAGCTTGAGCGGAATGGCGTCCGGGTTGTCGAGTGGATCAGCACTGCCGATCACCAGATAAGGCGCCGTCAGCGCCGCCAGTGGCACGATGAATTGGCCGTTCTGGCCGAAGCGGCCGTCACGAGGAAAGGTGCCATTGCTGGCCACCTGAACTTCGATGCGCGAGCTCGCCTGACCAATGCTGACGATGCCGGAGAAGGTCGGCAGCACTGGCGGTGGATCGGCGATGCGGCCGTTGTCGCGGCCGCAGCCGGCGAGCAGCGCTGCCGCGAGCAGGCCGGAAACGCAGCGAACACGGTGATTCATGCGCGCCTCCGCAGCTGCCGTACCAGCACCAGCGCCAGCAGCCACAGCGGATTCATCGCACCGCCGCCGCCCGATGACGGCGCAGGGCCGGGGCCTGGGCCGGGCCCCGGTCCTGGATCAGTGGCGGCTGCCGTGGTGGTCCGGTACTGGGCGCTGAGATTGCCGATCGCCACGGTGGTCACCGTCGTGGTGCCGGGACGATCGGAGCTGGTATGACGCACCCGCAGGCTGTCACCGTTGGCGATGATGCCGACCGGCGTCACGAACGGCGCACCATTGATCGAGTACTCGCCGTTGATCACCGAAATCGGTGTCGGCACTTCGATGCCGCTGACGGTGATTGCATTCGATATCTGCGCGGTCAGCAGCGCGGTGCCGTCGACGGCGGTGAAGACATAGGCGTCCGGCGAGGTATCGGCAGCGCGGGTGGTCACCGCGAAATCGCCGGTGACGCCACCGATGCTCAGGGTTGCCCGGCTGGTGGTGGTGAAGCCTGCCGAGGCGATGTGCTCGACTCTCACTGCTGCGCCATTGCCGACCAGCCCTGGCGCGGCCGTGAACGCCGCACCATTGATCGAGTAGCGGCCGTTGGCGACGGCGATCGGCACCGGTGCTTCGAGGCCGGCGATGAACACGGTTGCCGAGATCACCGTGTCGCCCGGTGCCGCGCCACTGACCGCTGCGATCACGAAGGCATCAGGGATCACGTCCGCAGCGCGTGTGGTGACGTTGAACGCAGCCGAGACGCCGCCGATGTTCAGCGTTGCTGTGGTGGTGGCCGCGAAGTCGTTGCTGGCGGCCTGCTGCACGCGCACGTTGTCGCCGTTGGCGATCGTGCCGGTTTCCGCCGTCGCTGCGCCGCCGTTGATCGAGTACTGGCCGTTGACGACGCTGATCGTTGCCGGTGCTTCGATGCCGCTGACGATCACTGCGCCACTGCTGATCACGGCACCCGGTGCGGCGTTGTTGAACGGCGCGAAGCTGAAGCCGTTCGGCACCGTGTCGGCACCGCGGGTGGTGACGCTGAAGCTGCCGGTGACGCCGCCAAGACTGACCGTCGCCGTCGTCGTGGTCGCTGGCAGACTCGCCGCCGTCTGCTGCAGGCGCAGGCTGTCGTTGTTGCTGATCAGGCCGGCGAGGGCGGTGAACGGCCCGTTGTTGATCGAGTACAGGCCGCCGGACACCGTGATCGCGACTGGCACTTCAAGGCCGCTGACGACGCTGGTCGCCGAAGTCACCAGCGCGCCGAGTTCGGCACCGGTCACCGAAGCGAAGCTCGGCGCATCGGCCGCGAAATCGCCAGCGCGGGTGGTGACCGTGAACGCGCCCTGCTGCGTGCCGATGCTCAGCGTCGCTGCTACCGGCGTCGAGAACTGTGCCGATGCGGTCAGCCGCAGACGCACCGTGTTGCCGTTGTCGACCGTGCCCGGCGTGGCGGTGAACGCGCCGTTGTTGATCGAGTACAGACCGCCAGTGACGCTGATCGCTGCCGGCCCTTCGAGGCCGGAGACGGTGATCGAGTCCGAGGTCACGGTGGCGCCGGGCTCGGCGTCGGTGACTGGCGCGAAGTTGAACGCGCCCGGCGTGCCGTCGGCAGTTCGGGTGGTGACGTTGAAGCTGCCGCTGACACCGCCGATGGTCAGCGTCGCTGTCGTGGTGGTTGCCGGCAGGTTCGAAGCGGAGCGCTGCACGCGCACCGTATCGCCAGCATTGACCAGGGTGGCACCGCCGACGAACACGCCGTTGTTGACCGAGTACAGGCCGCCGCTGATCGAGATCGGCGTCGGCGAATTGATGCCGGCAACGGTGATCGCGTTCGAGATCACCAGGCTGTTCAGTTCGGCGCCGGTGGCCGGCGTGAACGCGAACGGCGCCGGTGTGGTGTCCGGTGCATCGACGGTGGTGACGCTGAACGGCACGGCCAGGCTGCCGATGGTCAGCGTGGTGACCGTGGTGGTCGAGAAGCTGGTCGAGGCCGACTGCTGCACGCGCACCGTGTTGCCATTGCTGACAGTGCTGATCATGGCGTTGGTGAACGGCCCGCCGTCGATCGAGTACAGGCCGTTGACGACGGTGATCGAAGCCGGCTGTTCGAGGCCGGAGATGCTGATCGACTCGGAGGTCACCGTGGCGCCCGGCGTGGCTCCGGTGACCGGCGGGAACGCCACGGCATCCGGCGTGGTGTCGACCGCGCGGGTGGTGACGCTGTAGCTGCCGCTGACGCCGCCGATGACCACGGTGGCGACGGTATTGGTTTCGAAGGCGGTCGATGCCGTCTGCTGCACGCGCACGGTATCGAGGTTCGACACGTTGCCTGCAGCGGCGGTGAACGGCCCGCCATTGATCGAGTAGAGGCTAGTGGGACCGCCGCTGATGCTGATCGGCGAGGGTGACTGAAGCCCGGTGATGACGGCGCTGTCCGATACCACCGTTGCGCCCGGCTCGGCGTTGCTGAGGGCCGGGAAGCTGAACGGCAGCGGTATCTTGTTGCCGTCCCGGGTGCGGACGGTGAAGTCTGCCGACACGCCGCTGATGCTCAGAGTGGCGGTGACCGTGGTCGAGAAGTTCGCCGATGCGTTGGTGCGGACGCGGATGCGCTCACCGCCGTAGACCTGGACCGGATCGCTGACGAACTCGCCGCCGTCGATGTTATAGCTGCCGTTGACGATCGACAGGTTCGCCGAGGTGTCGATGCCGGCGATGATGATTTCGTTGCTGGTCTGCGTGCTGCCCGGTTCGACGCCGCTGATCGGCGTGAACGAGAACGGCTCGACCGTGAAGTCGCCGTCGCGAACGGTGACGGTCACTGGCAGATCGATGAAGCCAGTGCCGCCGTCGTTGTCGGTGACTGTCAGCCGGAAAGTCAGGACCGACGTCGCGTCGAGCTCGGGAGCCGTGAAGCCCGCGTTGGCCGAGAACGCACTGTCGATGCTGACGTCCGGGCCGCCGACCTGGCTCCAGCTGAACTTGGTCACTGCGCCGTCGCTGTCGCTGCTGCCGTCATCGAACAGACTGACGCCGCCACCGGGGCCGGAGACGGTGGGATCCGCCAAGGCGCGGGCGAGGGGGACTGCATTCGGGGACAGCGGCAGCGACGCCAGCACAGCGTCGCGATCGGCTGCGCGGTCGGCGTATTCGCTGTTGACGTGCACGTACTGCACTTCGGCGGCCGGATCGTTCAGCTCGTTGGTGACCAGGATGTGGTCGCTGGCGCGGGCATTGCCGGCAACGATCTGCGTGTAGCGCTCGGCGGCATCGGCCACTCGCAGCACGCCGAGATTGACCAGCGCCGGCAGCGTGCCCTCGCTATCACCCGCACCGAGCGGGCCGTTGCGCAGGATGCGCAGCGGCGGCCGGAAGTCATCGGCGTTGAAATCGCCAAGCACGATGACCCGCAGCCGCGCGTCCAGGGCCAACGCGTTGCGGACGAACGTGTGGATGGCCGTCGCCTGCAGTCGCCGCTGTACATCGCTGGCGACCTGCGCCGGCTGGTTCAGACCGGTGAGGCTGTCGTCGCCGTCGGTCTCGATGAAATGACTGCCGACCAGCAGCAGGTTGCGGCCGTTGAAACGGTAGCCAGCGACCAGCGGTTTGCGGCTGTCGGCAAACGCCGGGATTTCCGGACGCAGCAAGGCCGGTGACAGGTTCGGCGTGATCGGGCCGATGGTCACGCCGGACAGCAACGCGATGAAGCTGCCGGGGCCGCCGACACCGGAGGCGCCCGGGTTCGGGCTGACCCGCGCCGGGTTGTACAACTGCACGATGCGGCCGTTGGCGCCGCGCAGGCCGCCGTCGGCGTTGTTGATCGGATCGATCTGCAGCGCGGCATAGGCCGGGCCACCGGCCGAGCTGATGGCGTTCAGCAGGCCCTGGATGGTGGCGGTAGCGGCGACGATGCCGTCGTCTGCCGTGCCGCTGTCGTCCTGGACCCCGCTCAGGTTGATGAGGTCCGGCGCGCCGAGCTGGCTGACGATCTGGCCGGCGATGCGGGCAAAGCGGGCGGTGTCGGCCGGCCCTAGATTGCCGAGCGCGTAAGTGACCACGCTCAGGCGATTGCCACCGGGAGCGAACCGGCTTGAGTCCACCGGCAGCGCATAGCGGGTGACGGCGGGGGCCGTGGTCAGGCGCAGCGCGTAGCTGCCGTTGTCGTAGCTCAACACGCCGCGCGCCAAGGCCAAGCTGTCACCGACGTCGGCGACCGGGCCGCTGATGCCGGGCAGGCCGCCGCTGAGCCGGATGCGCTCTGGGTTGTAATCGACGCCGCCGGGGCTGCGCTCGATCACGGTCAGGCCGCCGCGGGCATTGCTGCCGGTGGCGTTGGCGCCGTTGTCGCCGATCACCCAGAGGTTGCCGTCGCTGTCGCTGGGGCCGATCACCCGGGCATTGCCGACCTGAACCAGCATGCCTTCGAGGCTTTCGAAGAAATCGAGGCCGTCCTGAGCCGGATCGAACACCGTCGTGGTGCTGGCTTCGAGATTGCCGGCGCTGTCGTTGTCGATGATCTCGGCCGGTGGCACTCTGCCGCCGCTGCCGATGGTGGTGGCCGCAACCGTGCCGTTGGCGAACGGAAAGGCGCTGGCCGAAACCGTACTGGCAACGATTTCGGTGACCGACAGATTGTTCAGGCCGTTCAGCCCGCCCGGACGGAACTCGTTGACCCGGCCGCTGACCGCGAGCTTGCTGCCGACCGTGACCGTCGGCGCGCCAGCGGTGCGGACGAACACCGCGTCCGAGGTCGCCGGGTTGCCGTCGCCATCCGGGTCCTGCAGGTAGAAGCCGTCGGCGGCGACTGCGGTGACGATGCCCGGCACATCGGTGACCGTCTGGCCGACCAGCGGCGAGCGATGCGCTGCGCCCTGGATCTGGTAGATGCGGGGCCCGGCAACCGTCGGCACGGCTTCGTTTTCGGCGATCGTCACGCCGACCCGGTCTGGCGTGCCGCGCACGGCGTTGTCCAGGCTATCGAGCACGACGGCGATGGTTTCAGCGCCTTCGAACACGGCGTCATCGCTGGCGGTCAGCGTGATGCTGCCGGTGGTGGCGCCGGACGCGATGGTGATCGTGCTTGCCGACGGCGTGTAATCGACGCCGTTTCGAGCGAATTCGGCAAAGCGCAGGCCCACGGTGACCGGATCGGTGAACGCTGCCGACAAGGTTGCGGTGATCGTGGCAACGCCGCCGCTTTCGCTGATCGTCGCGGCGTTGGTCGACAACGAGACCGCCGGGCGCGGCGTCGCCGCGGGAGCCACTGGGCTGGCGAGGTTCCGCGGATTGGCGGCGACCGGGTCGCCAGGGAAATCGACGGCGTTGTCGTCACTGTCCTGCGGCTGGCCACCGACCACGCGGCGGTAGTAGGCGACATCGGCCACGCCGGTATTGACCGTTGCGCGCCCGGCACCTTCGCGGCAATGGCTGCCGGCCGGCTGGGCGACCGAAACCGGTGAGCCGATGCCGTCGCGGACAGCACCGGTCGCGTCGAGGATTTGGATCCCGGAGCGGCCGTTGAAGGCCATGGTCAGGAATTCGGAAAGCTGATTGAAGAAAGCGTCGGCCGGCGTGCTGCGGACGTAGCCCGATCCTCCCAGCAGGAAGTAACCGCGCGGTGGCAGTATGAAGCTGCCTTCGATCGTGCCCTGGGCGATGAACGTGGCCGTTGTGCTGCCGAAGCAGCTGCGAACCGACCAGCCGTTCAGATCGACCGGCGTGGTGCCGGCGTTGAACAACTCGATGAAATCGTCGTTGGGTCCGCCCGGTCCGCGCGATGCGAACTGGCTGATCACCACGCCGCTGGCGTCCTGGGCCTGCGCTGCAGGCGGGAATGACGACAGCAACAGCGCGGCAAGCGCTGCCGACACGACGACCTGCTTCATGATCAAGCTCCCTTCCGCGCAAACCGTTTTTGTTCGCTTGATGCGGAGGCAGGAGCCGAATCACCGGTTCTGCTGAATCGACATCAAGCTTTATGCTCCCGTCAGCCATTGGCGGCGATCGGGAGTTGCTGGATGTCGGGACGGTACGGTTCGGCGGAAGCGCCAGATATGGGATTTATTCCCGGATTACCCCGGAAAACTTCCCGATCACGGCTGAAAAATCGGCTTTAAAAAGCCATTGGCCATACTGAAGCTCCGGCGCTTTGGCCGGGGTCTTCACGCATCTGGAAACAGCGTGGGCCGGCTAGCCACCCTTGCCTTTGCGCTTGGCCGCTTGCGGTGGCGCACCGACCGTTTTCAGCAGCGCCACGCAGTCATTATCATCGCCAAGCCCGAGCTGGACAGTCGGGATCAGCGCGGCCAGTGGTGTCGCAACGATGCCCAGTATGGCTGCAGCAGCCCCTCGCAGCGCCAGCGATTTGTATTCAGGAGCAACGCTCGGCGATTTCAGCGGGCCCTTGATGATGATCGGCGCGGGCAGAGAGCCGATGTTGAAGTGCTTAGGCTCGGTCTTCAGCTTGTAGTCGATCTTCTCGTCGGTGAGATTGATCGCGCCACTGCCGATGACATTGGCCTCGGTGGTATCGAGCAGCAGGGTACGGGTATCGACCTGTCCGTCCTTGAGGCCGAAGTCGGCGATCATGCAGCGCAGATCGGTCCGGCGCGGAATGCCGATGGCCGACAGCACGGCGTTGCCGAGATCGAGCCCGGCAAGGTCGATCAGGATGGCGCTGAGATCGCCGCCGGTCATGAACAGCTTCAGCTGGCCATCGCCGCGGCCGAGCATGGTCTTCAACGAGTTGCCGGTGGTGTCGATCCGGCCTGAGCCGGCGATCACGCCGGTGCCATGGAAGATCGTGCTCTTCTTCAGGATGTGGCCGAGATCGACCTTGCGGAAGTCGATGTCGGCAACTGCGTGCACCTGATCCTGCTGACCATCAAGCGCGATGTTCAGAGCGATCGCGCCGGTGCCGACCGCGAAGCTCAGCGGCTTCATGGTCAGCTTGCCGTCGACGATGTCGAGCACGGCAATGATGTTGTCGAGCGGCAGCTCATCGGTTTCGATGCGCTCGGCCTTGTAGCTGACGTGCATGTCCGCGGAACGCAGCTTCGGCAGGTTGATCGGCTGATCCGGCAGCAGCGAAGGCTTGGCTTCCTGCTTCTCACGCTCGGCCTTTTGCTGCCTGGTGTCGTTGGCGGCACCGTCCTTCCCCGGCGGCGCGCCGATGAAGCCGGCGAGATCGGCGAGCACGACTTTCTGGGAGATGAGGTTCGCAGTGATCTCCGGGCGATCCTTGCGTGGCAGGTAATAGAGATCGCCGCCCAGGTCGCTGGAGCCGACGGTGCCATGGAAGTCAGTGAAGCGGATCTTCTGCTCGCCGTAATCGAGCATGCCCTTGAGTTTGTAAGGCGGCGTTTCCGGTAGCGGGATGTTGGTCAGCGGGAACAAGGCGGCGAGATCGTTGCCCTGCAGTTCGAGGCTGACGTTGGCACCGCCGAAACGCAGCGGATCGAGCAGGGTGCCGTTCAGGGCAATCTTGGTTGCGCCATTCGCCGCCGTGAAAGCGATCTTGTAAGGATTGGCCGGATCGCGCAGCCCGAGCACGGCGCCGCCGATCAGCTTGGCGGTAATGGGCTGGGCGCTGTAACGGCCATCGGCGGTGACGATGATCTTCGCTTCAGCGCCGGCATCCGCGTTCTCGGTATGCGCGGTCAGCACGAAATCGGCCTTGTTGGCCGGATCGAGCACGTGCGCCGTGCCGTCAATGATGCTGAGCGTGCCGATGTCGATCGCAGGTCCGGGCTGGTTCGGATCGCCCGGTGGCAAGTCGAGCACCCAGTTGCCGACACCGGACGGCGTCGGCCGCAGATCACCGCGCAGGCGGTCGATGATCAGATCCGGCAGCACTACCTTGCCGTCGAACAGCGCCCAGGGATTGATGTGCACGCTGAGCTGGCCGACGCTGGCCAGCGAGCCGCCCGGCATTTCAGGGGTCATCTCAGGCGGATTGGCGACCACGAGGTCATCGACGACGATCCACGGGTGCCAACGCAGCTTGACGTCGAGATTGGCGATCGTCACCTGGCGGTTCAGCGCCGCGGAAGCGCGTGATTCCAGCAGCGGCTTGAACCAGTTCCAATCCCACAGCAGCACCACAAGCAGGATCAGGACCAGCAGGATCGCGATCAGCTTTGCGCCCAACGAAGAGACGAATGGGCGCTTGGGCTGACGGCGTGGCTGGAGGGTGGTCGGCATGGTCAGGCGGCTCTTGATGGCGAGTTCGAACCTGTGGGGCAGCAGGAAGCGGGCCCGCGAATCCTTTGCCGGGGGCTGCTACTGCACCAATTGGTTCAGGTTGAAGATAGGCAGCAAGATCGCCAGAACGATCAGCAACACCACGGTACCCATGGTCAGGATCAGGATCGGCTCGAACAGGCTCATCAGCGCCGAGATCAGCGTTTCCAGTTCGCGTTCCTGATTTTCGGCGGCGCGATCGAGCATGTCGTCGAGCTTGCCGGAGGATTCGCCGGAGGCGATCAGGTGCATGGTGATCGGCGGGAACAGCCGGCTTTCGGCCAGTGATTTGTTGAGGCTGGCGCCTTCACGGACGCGCTTCGCCGCCGCGTCGATCGCTTCCTTCATTGGCAGGTTTTCGACCACCTGCGAGCCGATCCGCAGCGCATCGAGAATCGGCACGCCGGCGCCGAACAGGATGCCCAGGGTGCGCATGAAGCGGCCGGTGTTGGCGCCGCGCACCAGACGGCCGATCAGCGGCAAGCGCAGCACCCAGAGGTGGTACTTGCGGCGAAAGCCATCGTTCTTCAGCGCCCGACGGAAGATGAACACGCCGAGCAGCAGCGCGATGAAGATGCCGAAGCCGAAGTGCTGCAGGAACTCGCTGGTCGCGATCAGACCCTTGGTCAGCGGCGGTAGATCGGCGCCGATCGAATCGAACACGCCGACCACCTTGGGCACGACGTAGGACATCAGCAGCGAGATCACGCCGATCGCGACAAAGGTCAGGATCGCCGGATAGAAGGTCGCCAGCATCACCTTGCTGCGGATTGCCTGCGAGCGCTCGGCGTAGTCGGCGAGGCGCTCGAGTACCGAATCGAGCTTGCCGGCCGATTCGCCGGCTTCGATCGTCGCCCGGAACAGGGTCGGGAAGGCACCTGGAAATTCGCCCATCGCCCGCGCCAGGCTGTTGCCTTCGGTGACTCGCGAACGCACGCCAAGGGTGACGCGCTGCACGCGCTTCGATTCACTCTGCTGCGATACCGCCGCCAGCGCTTCATCGAGTGGCAGGCCGGAGCGGGTCAGCGTAGCCAGCTGGCGCGTGAACAGCGACAACTCGGTGGAATTGAGGCTGCCGCCGCGGGTGATCGGCAGGTTGGCGCGCGAACTGCGGCTACCCTTGTCGTCTACCTCCTTGATTTCTAGTGGCGTCAGGCTGCGGTCGCGCAGCAGCTGGCGAACCTGGCGCTGGGTGTCGCCCTCGATCAGCCCTTTGACCTGCCGGCCGCGGGTGTCGAGTGCGCTGTATTCGTAGGCGGACATGAGGACGGCCCTAGGCCTAGCTTTCCTCGATCGTCACGCGCAGCACTTCACTCAGGGTAGTGTCGCCGGCGATGACCTTGTTGCGACCTGACTGCAGGATGCCCGGGCCGCGCTCGCGGGCGGCGGCTTCGAGGATCTGCTCGGAAGCGTTGTCGTGGATCAGCGCTTCGAGCTTGCGGTCGACTTCGATGATCTCGTGGATGCCGCTGCGGCCAGCAAAACCGGTGTGCCGGCAGAGCGGGCAGCCGACCGGCTTGTACAGCAGCAGATCGGTGCGCTGCGGCACACCCAGCTGTTCGAGTTCGGCGAGCTTCGGCTCGTACGGCGTCTTGCAGTGCTTGCACAAGGTGCGCACCAGGCGCTGCGCCATCAGGCCGACCAGCGACGACGACAGCTGGTAAGGCTCGACACCCATGTCGCGCAGACGGGTGACGGCGCCGACGGCGGTATTGGTATGCAGGGTCGACATCACCAGATGGCCGGTTTGGGAGGCCTGCACGGCGATCTGTGCGGTATCGAGATCGCGGATTTCGCCGACCATCACCACGTCCGGATCCTGACGCAGGATCGCGCGCAGGCCGCGTGCGAAAGTCATCTCGACACGCAGGTTGACCTGGGTCTGGCCGACGCCGTCGATGTAGTACTCGATCGGATCTTCGACGGTCATGATGTTGCGGCTGCGGTCGTTCAGGGTCGACAGCGCCGAGTACAAGGTCGTGGTCTTGCCGGAGCCGGTCGGGCCGGTGACCAGCATGATGCCGTAGGGCCGATTGATGATCCGCTTCAGCGTCGCGGTCTGCACCGGATCGATGCCGAGCTGTTCGAGATCGAGGCGCTCGGCCTGCTTGTCGAGAATACGCATGACCACCCGCTCGGCGTTGCCGCCGGTGGGGATCGTCGACACGCGGACATCGACCTTGCGGCCGCCAAACGCGCGGCTGATGCGGCCATCCTGCGGCAGGCGCTTCTCGGCGATGTCGAGTTTGGCCATGATCTTGACGCGGGAGACGATCTTCGGCGCCAGCGAACGTGGCGGGTTGAGGATCTCGCGCAGCACGCCGTCGATGCGGAAGCGCACCGT
>NZ_CAISIQ010000450.1 GCF_903885465.1 uncultured Nevskia sp. | reverse complement strand
GCCCAAATCTCGCGACGCGAACCCGAACGGCAAGAACCAAGCCAGTGCCATACCCAACGCCAAACTATTGTTTTTGCAATTATTCCCAGTGATGGGACAGTGCATTGGGACGACGATTGTCTCAGCGCCGGCGCGACGCGTGTCAGCCCTGTTTCAGGCCTGACACAGTGGTTCTCCCTCGGCTCTCCACAGGCTCGGAACAACGCGGCAGAAGCCCGCCAGAAGGCCAGATTCGATTGACGATAGGGGGAACGGCGACTACCTTCAGTTGGCATCACTGTTGCTAAGGCGCGCTGTACCGGTTGGGGGCGCGCTGGCGATTCAGAAGAACACCATGCCCGGCGACAACGTAGCGCGGGGCGGTCGAGATGAGGTGCGAGGAGATGGGTGACAACGCAGCGGTGCAGCACGCCAATGGCGTGTTGCGGCTGGTCAATGGCGAAAGCATCGCCAAGCCTGGCTTCGACGACACCATCCGGGTGTCCTGGCAGCGCTGTCTCAACGAATTCCAGCTTGACCCGGCCCGGCTGCATGCGCCGAGCGTCATCGACTCGAACAACCTCAAGGATCTGCAGGACCGTCACGACGAACTCGTCGAGATCGCGCGGGCCGAGATCGACACCTTGTATGACCAGATCAGCGGCTCCGGCTACGCGCTGCTGCTGACCGATGCCAAGGGCATCATCCTCACCCAGAAGGTCGACCCGACCCTGACCCGCATGTTCAGCAGCGCCGGTCTGCTGGTCGGCGCCGAGTGGAGCGAGAAGAGCGAAGGCACCAACGGCATCGGCACCTGCATCGCCGAAGGCCGGGCGATCACCATCCATCGCAACGATCACTTCCGCGCCCGCCACATCGGCCTGTCCTGTTCCGGCGTGCCGATCCGCGACATGAATGGCGATCTGGTCGCCGTGCTCGACGCTTCCTCGGTCGGCTCGCATGACACGCGCGGCAGCCAGATGCACACGATGGCGCTGGTCAACACCTCGGCGCGGCTGATCGAGAAGTGCCTGTTCCTGCGCCGCTGCCAGCCGTACCGGATCCTGCGTTTCCACAGCCGTCCGGAATTCGTCAACCTGTTGCACGACGCCGCACTCGCACTCTCCGAGGATGGTCACGTCGTAGCTGCAGACGATATGGCCGTGGCGCTGCTTTCCGCCCCGAGCCGAGCCAGCCTGATCGGTCGGCCAGTCAGCGAACTGTTCGACATCGGCAATGCTGAACTCGCCCAGCTGGTCACCACTCGCCAGGCATTGATGCCGGTGCGCGACCAGCGCTATGGCCGACGCTTCTTCGTCACGCTGGCGCCGCCCCAGTTGCTGGCCCGGATGGACAGCTTCGATCGGCCGCGCCGCGCTGTTGCCGAACGGGTGCAGATCGCACCGGCACCGTCGTTGCACGCGCTGTCGCTGGAAGATCTCGCAGGCCAGGATCCGCAGATGCTGTCGAACATCCGTGCGGCGCGCCGGCTGGCCGATTCACGGGTGCCAATCCTGATCCAGGGGCCGACCGGCTCCGGCAAGGAAGTGTTTGCGAAAGCGGTTCATCTGGCCAGCCCGCGTGCGGAGCAGGCTTTCGTCGCGGTCAACTGCGCAGCAATTCCGGAAACGCTGATCGAATCGGAACTGTTCGGCTACAAGTCCGGCGCCTTCACCGGCGCTCGCAAGGAGGGCATGCGCGGCCGCATCCAGCAATCCAGCGGCGGCACGCTGTTCCTCGATGAAATCGGCGACATGCCGCTGAACCTGCAGACCCGCCTGCTGCGCGTGCTGGAAGAACAGGAAGTGGTGCCACTCGGCTGCGAGCAGGCGATCAAGGTCGAGTTGTGCGTGATCAGTGCCTCGCATCGCGACCTGCGCGAGATGATCGCCAACGGCAGCTTCCGCGAAGATCTCTACTACCGCCTGAACGGCATGACCCTGGATCTGCCGGCGCTGAAGGATCGGGTCGATGCCGAAGCGCTGATCCGCCGCTTCATCGCGCTGGAAGCCCGCAACGGTCAGTCGATCTCGATCGAGGCCGATGCCTTCGAATGCCTGCTCGCCTACTCCTGGCCGGGCAACATCCGCGAACTGCGCAATGTCATCCGCACCGCGCTGGTGATCTGCGATGGCGGGGTGGTTCGCATGGGCGATCTGCCGCGCAGCCTGCAGCGGTCAACGACCGTCAAGGCGCTGCCGGCAGCCGCCCTGCCCGTGTCACCACTCACCGACATGCCGCTGCAGGTCGTCAGCGGCGCCAACGCCCTGGAAGCGGCTGAGCGCGGAGCGATCCTGCGCGCCGTCGAAAACAATCAGTGGAACATGACGATGACTGCCCGTGATCTCGGCATGAGTCGCAACACGCTTTACCGCAAGCTCAAGCGGCACGCCATTCCACTGGGTGAGGCACGGCGCGACGATCTGTCCCGGATGTGACACAGAGACAATTCCCGGCGCAGGAGCAACCGTCGCGGACGCCGATTGCTGCGGCTTGCTCCCTGCTTGAAGCTGGCGCTTGAAACCGATTAAATTCCAGCGTTGACAGAGGCTTGCGAAAACCTATTCGCAGCATTGAATCATACGATTGGGAACCTTTCTCGACGTGGCATAGTCTCTGCGTTGCCCCCGATGTCCTTACAGGGCACGTTGGCAAAATTACTGCGAACAGAATGGAGGGTTGATCATGCGTTGGACGAAACCGAGCTTCACCGAAATGCGTTTTGGCATGGAAGTGACGATGTACATTCTCAACCGCTAAATCTTTCCGGCTGAGACCGATACGAGGCAACTCGAATCGGAACCAGCCAGATAGCGGTGCAAAAGTAACGGAGCCCCCGGATAAAACTGGGGGCTTTGTTTTGAGGATGGATTTTTAGAACGCAGCGCAACAAAAACGCTGAATCATTGCAGAACCCCCGAACATGAAAATAAGAATTCTGGGTTCCGCGGCGGGGGGAGGCTTCCCGCAATGGAACTGCAATTGCGAAACCTGCGACGGCTGCCGCAGCGGGCGCCTGAACGCGATTCCCCGCTCGCAGTCATCGATCGCGGTGAGCAGCAACGGCCAGGACTGGGTGTTGATCAACGCTTCGCCGGACATCCGCTCGCAGATTCTCGCCAACCCCGAGCTGCAGCCGAACCGGCACCTGCGCGACACCGGCATCAAGGCCGTATTTCTGATGGATGCGCAGATCGACCACGTCACCGGTCTGCTGATGCTGCGCGAATCGAAAGTGCGGCTGCCGATCTACTGCTCGGCGCGAGTCAAGGCCGATCTCACTAGCGGCTTCCCGATCTTCAACATCCTCGAGCACTACTGTGGCGTCGACTGGTTTGAGGTGAAGCCTGATGGCACGCCGTTCACCGTGCCGGGCATCGAAGGTATCCAGTTCGAGCCGTTCGCGCTGACCAGCAAGGCACCGCCCTACTCGCCGCATCGCGCAGCACCGGCGCCGGGCGACAACCTGGGCCTGGTGATTCGCAATACCGTCACCGGCAAGTGCGCGCTGTACGCGCCGGGCCTCGGAGTGATCGAACCGCCGGTGGAAAAGGCGATGCGCGAAGCCGATCTGATTCTCGTCGACGGCACCACCTGGACCGATGACGAGATGAGCCGTCGCGGCGTCGGCAAGAAACTGGCGCGCGAGATGGGCCATCTGTATCAAAGTGGCGCAGGCGGCATGCTCGAAGTGCTGAGCGCTTATCCGAACGCCCGCCGTGTGCTGATCCACATCAACAACACCAATCCGATCCTGATCGAAGACGGGCCTGAGCGCGCGGAAGTGCGTGCTGCTGGCGTCGAAGTCGCGCAGGACGGTCTGGTATTCGAGCTTTAGGAGTACGAACGATGAACGCCTCCGTCGATACCAGCGCCCTGCCGTGGACCCGCGAGGAGTTCGAAGCGAAGCTCAAGGCTTTCGAGCCGTACTACCACATCCACCATCCATTTCAGGTGGCGATGAACAGCGGCGGCTTGAGCAAAGAAGCGGTACAGGGCTGGGTGCTGAACCGCTTCTACTACCAGACCGCGATTCCGAACAAGGACGCCGCCCTGCTCGCCAACTGCCCGGATCGCGAAGTTCGCCGCCGCTGGATTCAGAGGATCATCGATCACGATGGCAATGATCAGGTCGAAGGCGGCATCGAGCGCTGGGTGCGTCTTGGTGAAGCGGTGGGCCTGCAGCGCGCCGATATCG
>NZ_CAISIQ010000449.1 GCF_903885465.1 uncultured Nevskia sp. | reverse complement strand
TGGCCTGCTGTGCCTGCTGGGTGCGACCGGCGGCGTCGAGAACACGCCGGTGGTCGCGGCACTGTGCAATCAGGTCGGCGTGCAGAATCTGTTCGCCTCGACGATTCGCACGCGTGACGATCTGGTCACCGCCCTCGGCCGGCCGTTGGCACGGCCGCGGACGATCGATGAAGCCGAGGTCAATCCGTTCTTCTACAGCCACAGCACGCGCTACTTCGAGACGCAGCAGGCGGCAGGCCAGCCCTGGGGTTTCGGTGAAACGAGTGCGACTTTGCGACGGGTGCCGGCGCTGTTCCTACAAGGCAATCGCGACGTGTTGTTCAACCTCACCGAAGCCAAGCGCAACGCCGACTACTTCGCGGCGACCGGCGCCGATGTGCGTCTGCTGTCGACCGAAGGCGGGCACATGAATCCGCTCGCCAACCAGATCGAAGGCACAGCCAACTGCGGCACTGTGATCGGCCTCGACAGCATCCTCGCCTGGTACGACCACTGGCTGAAGGGTGTGAATTCCGCCGCCTTCGACGGCATTCCGAAAGTCTGCATTTCGGTGGCGGACACGGTCGCCGGCCAGCCCGGCGGCACGCCCGCAGGCTTGGCGCTCGATGCCATGCCGGTCGGTTCGCAGACCGGTGCCGGCGGCGTGCCGGCGCGACTGGAAACGGCGACGGTCAACGTGGGCGCGGTGCTGTCCAGTGCACCGACTTTCGTGCCGGTGACCACGATCGCAGGCAGCGGCCGAGTGCTGGCCGGCGTGCCTCGCATGAGTTCGATCAGTGTCGTCGGTGGCCCCAACGTGTTGCCCCGCGCGGCGATTGCCTTTGTCGGCGTCGGCATCCGTCGCAATGGTTCGCTGATCCTCGTCGATGATCAGGTCACGCCCTTCGTCGAAGGTCTGCATACCTTCAATCGTGGTCACCAGAACAACATCATCGAACTGCCGGCGATCGGCGAACAGCTGCAGGACGGCGATGAGGTCGGCCTGCTGTTCTACGAGCAGCAGGTGCAGTACGCGGCGATCCTCAGCGCGACCAGCGCCCCGAACCTGACCAATGTCGTCAACGTGGCGCTGGGCACTTCGCTGCCGGCGTTCGGTTCATCGCTGGACGGCAGCCTGCTCTCGGCGCCGAACCCGTACGACGCCGTGGCGACCGGCATCGAACTGCCGATCCTGATTCCGGCCGAATATCCGGGCGCGTCGCTGCGCCGCTGAACTGCCCCTGACACCGCGCTGACATCATGTGTCAGCGCGGTGACATCAGACTGATACCAGCGCTGCGTACTCTCTGCAGATATGCAGGTGCTGCGACGAACCCGGACCGAAGCGTTGCGATGACCGATGCCGACTCACCGTTCCCCGCCGACACGCCGGCGGACGCCGACCTCAGCCGGCTGAGTGCGGCGGTGGGCGATGGGCATCAGGCCAACCTGGCCGATTGGGCCGATCTGGCCGAATCGCTGCCCGGCGCGGTGTTCCAGCTCAGCATGGATCGCGATCGGCGCATCCGCTATCACTACGTCAGCAGCCGGGTGCACGAACTGCTGGGGATCGAGTCGCAGGCGGTGCTCGACGATCCCATGCTGCCGCCGCGGCTGGTGCTGCAGGAAGATTCGGCGCTGCTCTACCAGGCCTATGTGCAGTCCGCCGTCGACGTGAAGCCGTTCTCGGTCGATGTCCGCGTCATCCGGCCCGATGGCGTGCAGCGCTGGATGCGCACCTCGGCCACGCCGCGCAAGACCGACTACGGTTTTCTCTGGAATGGCTGGTGGAACGATGTCACCGACGAGATCGAAAGCCGCGAACGATTGATCGCCACCGAACGCTCGTTGCGTGATGTCGCCGAGCGCGCCGAGCGGCAGTTGCGCGCGATCACCGATTCGCTGCCCGGCGTCGTCTACCAGTACCGCATGGCGCCGACCGAAGTCGGCCGCTACACGATGATCAGCGACCAGGGCGCCTCTCTGTTCGGCAAGACCCGTGACGAGGTGCTGAACAATCCGATGAGCCTGATCGGCCTGGTCAGCGGCGCCGACCGCGCGAAGCTGGTCGGCGGTTTCATGCTCGGCGCCAGGGAGCAGCGCAACATCGAAGTCACCTATCGCTCGAAGGTGGCGGGCGATCGCGAAGCCTGGCTGCGAACCTTCGCCAAGCCGGTGCCGCAGGACGATGGTTCGGTCGCCTGGAGCGGCTTCACGCTCGATGTCAGCGCCGAAGTCGCCACCCGGCAGAAACTGGAAGCCACCGAGCAACGCCTGAGCGAAATCGTCAAGGCGGTGCCGGGGCTGGTCTATCGCTTCCGAGCCTTCGGCGACAACCAGTTTGAAACCACCTTCGTCAGTGAAGGCATTCGCGAACTGGCCGGCATCGAGCCCTCGAACGATCCGGCGCGGCTCAACGCCCAGGTCATCCAGGCGATTCTGCCGGATGACTTGTCGATGTTGCTGGCGGCGACGGCAGAGTCGATCGAGACCCAGACCGAGATGCGCCGCGATTTCCAGATTCGCCATCTGAAGACCGGCGAACTGCGCTGGCTGCGCACCATCGGCATGCCGCGTCGCCAGGCTGACGGCAGTACCGCGTTCACCGGTGTCTGGCAGGACATCAGCCACGCCAAGGCGCTGGAATTGGAATTGACTGCGGCGACCGAAGCGGCGCAGGCCGCAAGCCGCGCCAAGAGCGAGTTCCTGGCCAACATGAGCCACGAGATCCGCACGCCGATGAACGCCATTCTCGGCTTGTCTCAGCTCGGCAATCGCGCCCGTGATCTGCCGCAGGCGCGCGACTATCTGGCCAAAATCCACAGCTCGGCGCAATCGCTGTTGCAGCTGCTCAACGACGTGCTCGATGTCTCGAAGATCGAAGCCGGCAAGCTGTCGCTCGAAGCGACACCGTTCCAGCTGCACGCGGTGCTCGAGAACCTGTCCGGCATGCTCAGCGTGCATGCTGCCCAGAAGGGCCTGGAACTGCTGTTCGATATCGACGCCAGTGCGCCCGATGCGCTGATCGGCGATCCGTTCCGGCTCGGCCAGGTCCTCGCCAACCTGACCGGCAACGCGATCAAGTTCACCGATGCTGGCGACGTCGTGGTGCGGGTCAGTGTCGTCGAGCGCGGCGAGCACGAGGTGCGGCTCGGCTTTGCCGTCGAGGACAGCGGCATCGGCATGAGTCAGGACGAGATCGGCCGCTTGTTCCGCGCCTTCTCGCAGGCCGATTCCTCGACCACGCGCCGCTACGGCGGCACCGGCCTGGGGCTGACGATCTGCAAGCGTCTGGTCGAGATGATGGATGGCGACATCAGCATCGACAGCCAGCCGGGGCAGGGCAGCTGTTTCCGCTTCACGGTGCGCCTTGGGGTGGCGGCCACGCCGGCGGCGCGCGTCGTGCCGGAAGCGTTGCGTGATCTGCGTGTGCTGGTGGTCGATGACAACCCGATTGCCAGTGAAATTCTCGACAGCCATCTCGCCGACTTCGGCTTCCGCGTCACCATCGCCCGCGATGGCATCGAAGCGGTGGCGAGGGTCCGGGGCTCGCGTCACGATCCCTTCGGCCTGGTGCTGATGGACTGGCAGATGCCGCAGATCGATGGCATCGAAGCGGCGCGGCGGATCCGCGCGCTGGGCCCGCCGCAGCCGCCCCTGATCATCATGGTCACCGCGTTCGGTCGCGAGGAAATCGAGCACGAGGCGCGCGAAGTCGGGCTCGACGGCTTTCTGGTCAAGCCGGTCAATCCGTCGCTGCTGCTCGACGCCATTCTCGATGCCTTCGGCAGCCCGGCGGCGCCGGCGCCCGCGGTTGGCGAGGAACTGCCGCGACCGGTTTCGCTGCGCGGCCTGAAGGTGCTGGTGGCGGAAGACAACGAGATCAATCAGCAGGTCGCCCGTGAATTGCTCGAGGCGGCGGGGGTCGAGGTGTGCATTGCGCCGAACGGTCGCGTTGCCGTCGAAATGGCCGGTGCCCAGCGCTTCGATGCCGTGCTGATGGATCTGCAGATGCCGCTGATGGACGGCCTCGAAGCCACGCGTCGTCTGCGCGCGCTCGGCGGCACCTTGACCGATCTGCCGATCATCGCGATGACCGCCAACGCGATGGTGGCGGACCGCGCGCGCTGCCTGGCCGCCGGCATGAACGACCATCTTGGCAAGCCGATCGATGTCCGCCGCCTGTACGCGCTACTGGCGCACTGGACCCGGCCCGCACCAGTGGCAGCAGCGAGGCCCATGCTGCCGGCGGCACCGCCATCGGCCATTTCGGTGGCTGGCGATGACGGCTGCGATTTCGCCGCCGCGATCGAGCGCCTCGGCGGCAGCCAGGCGCTGTGGACGAAGCTGGCGCAGCGCTATCTCGAGACGCCGCGCGCCGCGGTGGAGATCGAAGAAGCGCTTGCTGCAGGCTTTGCCGGTACCGCGAAACGTGCTGCCCACACGACCAAGGGCGTGGCGGCAACGCTCGGTGCCGTCGATGTCGCGGATGTTGCCGCGCAGCTCGAGCAGGCCCTGTTGAGCGATGCCGCAGCCGACGAAATCCGCCTGCGGCTGATCGTGCTCGATCGACTCGATGTCGGCCTTCGCAACATCATCCGCCGGCAGCTCGATGCTGGCTGAATCCGCCTTGGCGTCGATGACAGGCTAATCTTTGGCCGCGCAGTTCGAAGCTGTGCCTGCCCAGAGGAGCCTGACCCTGTCACCCCGGATCGCCATCGTCGACGACGACCCGCTGTTGCGCGAACTGCTGGTCGATTACCTGACTGGCCAGGGTTATTCGGCGCTGCCCTGTGACGGCGGCGTCAGCCTGCGCACGCTGTTTGCGAGCAGCCCGCCGGACTGCGTGATCCTTGATCTGGTGATGCCCGATGAAGACGGTCTGAGCGTGCTGCGCTGGTTGCGCGCCGGCTCCGATGTGCCCTTGATCATGCTGACCAGCAGCGATGCGCTGGCCGATCGCATCGTCGGTCTCGAACTCGGTGCTGACGATTACGTTGCCAAGCCTGCCGATCTGCGCGAACTGTTGGCCCGCGTGCGCAGCGTGCTGCGCCGGCATCGGCCGGCAGCGGCCACGCCGGCGGAAGACGGCGAACCCTGGTTCGGTCGCTGGCGGCTCGATCGGGCGCGGCGTCGTCTGGTCGATAACCGAGGCGAGATCCTGCCGATCACCGGCGCGGAGTTCGGCCTGTTGTGCGCGTTTGCCGAGCATCCGAACATGACCTTGTCGCGTGACCGGCTGCTGAAGCTGTCCGGCACCGATCCCGGCGAAGTGTTCGATCGCGCGATTGATCTGCGCATCACCCGGCTGCGCAGGAAGATCGAACCCGTCCCCGGCGATCCGACCGTGATCCGCACCGTGCGCGGCCACGGCGGCGGCTATCAATACCTGCCCTCGAACGGCCCGAACCACGGCCGCTGAAACCGATCATGAACCACCATCCGAACTTGCTTGAAACATCCGCCGAGATCGGCACGCTGCTGGCGGCGACGCGGCGCATCGCCGTGCTCGGCATCAAGCCGGAATCGCATGACGATCAGCCGGCGCATTACGTGCCGGCAGCGTTGGCCGCCGCTGGTTACGAGATCGTGCCGGTGCCGGTCTACTACCGTGACGTCACGGTGATCCTCGGCCAGCCGGTCTATCGGCGCCTGGTCGATGTGCCGGGGCCGATCGATCTGGTCGACGTATTCCGCTTGCCGGCCGCCTTGCCCGGTCATCTCGATGATCTGCTCGCTGCGAAGCCGCGTGCGGTCTGGCTGCAGACCGGCATTCGCGATGATGCCTTTGCCTTGACGCTGGCCGAGGCCGGTATCCTCGTCGTGCAGGATCGCTGCCTGATGGTCGAGCAGCAGCGGCGCGGTGCGCGGCCGGCAATTTGATGCCCGGAAAGACGCAGGCTGGGTGCTCGGAACCTCGGGCTTATACTGCGCGGCCTGATTCCCCTACCTGTGCCATGCCCGCCTGCTGTTCGAACCCATCGCCAATCGCTGTGCCCCGGTCACGCCGATGAGCGATAGCAAGCATCCGCACAGCGAAAAACGCCTGCGCGCAGGGCTGGAACGCTTCGGGCTGGATCTCGGCCTGACCGAGCCGCTGATGCGTTATCTCGGCGAGCTGGAAAAATGGAACGCGACCTACAACTTGAGCGGCATCAAGTTCGTCGACGAGATGGTCACCCGCCATGTCTTCGATTCGCTCGCGGTGCTGCAGGCGCTGCCGGCCTACGCACCTGGTGCACGGATGCTCGATGCCGGCAGCGGCGCCGGCATTCCGGGCCTGATCCTGGCGATCGTCCGGCCTGATCTGAACGTGACCGCGCTCGATTCCGCCGGCAAGAAAGCCCGCTTCATGCGCCATGTGATCCGCACCATGGCGCTGCCGAATGCCGAAGTGTTCGAAGGCCGCGCCGAGGATCATCAGCCTGCCGAACCTTATCCGCTGATCATCAGCCGCGCGTTCGCCAGCCTCGCCGACTACATCGGCGTGACCCAGCATCTCGGTGGCCCGGACACGCGCTGGCTGTCGATGAAGGCGCATGTCGATACGGCAGAAAAAGCCGGCCTGCCGCCGGGCTTCGCGATCGAGTCGACCCATCGCCTGCTGGTGCCTGGTCTCGATGAAATGCGCCAGTTGCTGATCATCCGAGCCACGTAAGCTTTATCCTTCTGCGGCCCCCCGGGGCTGCCGCCCGCCGGATCGGTGCACGGAAGTGCCATCCTAAGCACTTCCGCAAACTCGTACCGATCCAGCCCATGACCCGCATCATCGCGATCGCCAACCAGAAAGGCGGCGTCGGCAAGACCACGACGACCATCAACCTCGCGGCTTCGCTGGCGGCGACGCGGCGGCGCGTGCTGCTGGTCGATCTCGATGCCCAGGGCAATGCGACGATGGGCTGCGGCGTCGACAAGTACCGCCTGCTTTACAGCGTTCGCGACGTGCTGCTCGAAGCGGTCACCCCGCAGGCAGTGATCATTCATCCCGAAGGTCTCGGCTTCGGCGTGATGCCGGCCAATGCCGACATGACGGAAGCCGAAATCAAGCTGCGCGAGATGCCGGCGGGTGATTTCGCGCTGAAGCTGGCGCTGGAATCGGTGGCCATCGATTACGACTACATCCTGATCGACTGCCCGCCGGCGCTTTCCAAGCTCACCGTCAACGCTTTCGTCGCTGCCGATGGCGTGCTGATCCCGATGCAGTGCGAGTACTACGCGCTCGAAGGGCTCACCGCGCTGGTCGACACGATCAAGAAGATCCAGCGGGTGATCAATCCGCGGCTGGAGATCGAAGGCCTGCTGCGGACCATGTTCGATCCGCGCAACAACCTGTCGAACGATGTGTCGGCCCAGCTGCTGCAGCACTTCGGCGACAAGGTCTACCGCACCCTGGTGCCGCGCAACGTGCGTCTGGCCGAAGCGCCGAGTCACGGGCTGCCGGCGATCACCTACGATCCTTCGTCCGCCGGAGCCAAGGCCTATCTGGCGCTGGCCGGGGAATTGCTGCGCCGCCATGATGGCGGGCAGATGTCTCTGGAAAACCAATAAATGTCGGTCAAGAAAAGGGGATTGGGCCGCAGTCTCGACGCACTGCTCGGCAGTTCGCAGCCGCAGGCGGTGGAAACGGCGGGCGATGAGCTGCGCGAACTGGCGCTGGACAGTCTGGTCGCCGGCCGCCATCAGCCAAGGCGCAGCTTCGATCAGAGCCAGCTCGAAGCGCTGGCCGAATCGATCAAGGCGCAGGGTGTGGTCCAGCCGATCATCGTTCGCGAGATCGAAGGCGGCCAGCACGAGATCGTGGCCGGTGAACGGCGCTGGCGGGCGGCGAAGCTGGCGGGCCTGTCGGTCATTCCTGCCGTGGTCCGCAAGATGGAAGACCGTGCGGCGATGGCTGTGGCGCTGGTCGAGAACATCCAGCGCGCCGATCTGAACCCGCTCGAAGAAGCCGAAGCGCTGCGCCGGCTGATCGACGATTGCGGTTTGACCCATGAGCAGGCCGCCGATGCGGTCGGCAAGTCGCGTGCTTCGATCTCGAATCTGCTGCGCCTGATCGATCTCGATCCTGGCGTCCAGATGATGGTTCGCAACGGCCTGATCTCGCTTGGCCATGCCAAGGTGCTGATGGGCGCGACGGCGAGCCGGCAGGCGGAATTGGCGAAGCAGGTGGTCGAACGCGAACTGACCGTGCGCCAGACCGAAGCGCTGCTGATGGCGTCGTCGCGGCCGCCGGCGGTTCCGCCTGTACCGCTGCCGCCATCGCCGATCGCCAGCGAAATCGGCGAACGCATCGGCTTGCCGGTGACCTTGACCCAGTCTCCGCGTGGCAAGGGCAAGCTGGTGATCTCGTTCGACAACAATGCGCAGTTGCAGCAGGTGTTGAAGCTGCTGCGCTGAGCGCGGCTTCGCGGTAATCCCGGTTTCGGAATCGCAGTGCGTACACTGCGGCGGCGCAGCATCCCGCGCTGAACCGATACGAGACTCGCCCATGTCGCAATACAAGACCGCTCTGATCACCGGAGCCTCCAGCGGCATCGGTGCTGCCTTCGCCGCAGCACTCGCCCGGTCCGGTACCGATCTGATCCTGGTCGCCCGTTCCGAAGACAAGCTGCGCGCACTGGCCGGCGAGCTGACCCGCGAAACCGGTCGCAACATCCAGGTAATCGCTGCCGATCTGTCGAAGCCGGAATGCGGGTCCAAGCTCAAGAAGGCGGTCGATGCGCTGGAAATGCATGTCGATCTGCTGATCAACAACGCCGGCTTCGGCACCACCGGTGCGTTCGAGAAGCAGGACGCGGGCCGTGAAGCCGAAGAAATCCGCCTCAATGCGGCCGCGGTTGTCGATCTCGCCCACGCCTTCCTGCCGGCGATGCTGGAAACCAAGCACGGCGGCATTATCAATATCGCCTCATCGGCGGCGTTCCAGCCGATGCCGTACTTCGCCGTCTATGCCGCGACCAAGGCCTTCGTCTATTCGTTCAGCGATGCGCTATGGGAAGAAGTGCGCGGCCGCGGCGTGCACGTGATGGCGGTCTGCCCCGGGCCGGTCGATACCGGCTTCTTCGAAGCGACCGGCGCTCACAATCTGCGCAAGAAAGTGCCGGCCGGCACCATGGTGTCGGCGGAAACCGTGGTCGATGCCGCCCTCGATGGTCTGGCGGGCCGCAGCCGCCTCGTGGTGCCGGGCGGATTGATGAAAATCAGCGCGGCGGCGAGCGCGATCGTGCCGCGTGCGCTGCTGACCCGTTTGGTCGGCCGCTTGATGAAGCCCTGAAACCTGCTGCCGATTGCAGGTCTTCGAGCCGTCGTCTGTCACGAAGCTGGTGCAGTTCGAGGATCTCGATCAGGGCGGTCTGATTGCCGCAACGCACCATTCATGGGCTTTACGGTTATTTGGCGTCTTCCGGACATGGTTCTGATGTGAACCAGAAGTCTCACATCGATGACAGATTGCATCGGCATGACACAGCCTATAAAAAACGTAATGCGCGACGATTGCAGGGATTTCAGGACGTGATGGTTGAAGATCGGTGTTGTTGCTGCGTATACTCCGCGCGCCTCGACGCCTCCCGGCGCTCATTGCGGAGCTCAAAGCTCGCATGAAAACAGCCAGACGAATCGCCCAGCAGCAGCTTTTCATCGCCTTGCTGGGTGCCGTGATCTGGACTTGGATCGGTGGAATCCATTCGGGACTGGCGGCGGCGGTGGGCGGGGGAATTGCAGCAACGTTGACGTTTTATGCAGCGCTCAAGACGTTCGGTAAACATTCCGATGACCCCAACCTGGTGGTCACGAACTTTTTCCGCGCGCAGATGCGCAAGTTCGCGCTGTCGGTCGTGCTGTTTGCAGTCGCAGTCAAAATATTCGGCAGCAATTTCGCACCGTTGATTACAACGTTCGCGGTTGCGCTTTTGGTTTACTGGTGGGCTCTGACCTGGGATTCGTGATGTCAGCAGAAAGCGGCGCAGCCAAGACTCCAGCGGAATACGTCTCGCATCACTTGATGCATCTGACGTCGAACCACGATGCGGGTTTCGTCTCTATGACGAACTGGCACATCGATACCCTAGTGTTTTCGACGGTACTCGGTCTTATTTTTCTGACTCTGTTCCGTATTGCGGCCGTGCGTGTCACCAGCGGCGTGCCGGGCAAGCTGCAGAACTTCGTCGAAGTCATCATCGAATTCGTCGACAACTCGGTGAAGGACAGCTTCAAGGGCGACCGTTCCTTCGTCGCGCCGTTCGCGCTGACCATCTTCTGCTGGGTATTCCTGTGGAATTGCATGGATCTGGTGCCGGTCGACCTGCTGCCACTGTTCAGCGAGCATGTGCTCGGCCTTGAGCATCTGCGTGTGGTGCCGTCCGCCGACATGAGCGCAACCTTCGCGCTGTCACTGTCGGTGTTCTTCTTCATCTTCTGGTACAGCTTCAAGTCCAAGGGTGTGGTCGGCTTCGCCAAGGAATTCCTGACTCATCCGTTCGGCGCCAAGCTGCTGCCGTTCAACATCATCCTGAACACCGTCGAATATCTCGCCAAGCCGCTGTCGCTGGCACTGCGACTGTTCGGCAATCTTTACGCAGGCGAGCTGATCTTCATCCTGATCGCGCTGCTGCCCTGGTGGGCGCAGGTCATCCCCGGTATGGGCTGGATGATCTTCCACATTCTCGTCGTGACCCTGCAGGCGTTCATCTTCATGACGCTGACCATCGTGTACCTGAGCATGGCCAACGAGAATCACGACGCTGAGCACCATTAAGCAGTCGCCTTCAAGCAGTAGCTTCCTGTAGCTGCCGCAGCACCCTTTCAGTAAAAACCATTAACGCTTTTCAACGCAGAACCCCAACGGAGCACTTCATGGAACTCGTCGCCCAAATCCAAGCCAACACCGCGCTGACCATCGGTCTGATCTTCGGTCTGGCAGCCCTCGGTACCGCCATCGGCTTCGGCCTGCTGGGCGGCAAGTTCCTGGAAGGCGCCGCTCGCCAGCCGGAACTCGCGAACATGCTGCAGACCAAGATGTTCATCATCGCCGGCCTGCTCGACGCGGTCGCGATCATCGGCGTTGCCATGGGCCTGCTGATGATGTTTGCGAACCCGCTGCTCGCCGTCGTTCAGACCGCTGCGCAGTAAAGCGCTCTGTCTGAAGGCTGTTTGATCCTCTTTTACGGAGCCTAAGCGATGCAGGCCAGTATTCCATCCATCGTCGGCCAGATGATCGTGTTCGCGATCTTCGTCTGGTTCACGATGAAGTTCGTATGGCCGCCGATCACGAAGGCCCTCGACGAGCGCCGTGCGCGCATCGTCGACGGTCTGGCTGCGGCGGAGAAGGGTCAGAAAGCGCTGATCGAAGCCTCCTCGCGCGGTGACGAAACTCTGAGGGCTGCGCGTACGCAGGCTCAGGAGATCGTTGCCGCCGCGAACAAGCAGGCGACTCAGATGGTTGAGCAGGCGCGTGCCGATGCCGAGTCCGAAAAGGCTCGCATCGTTGCCGCCGGCCACTCTGAAGTTGTTCGCGAAGTGACGCAGGCCAAGGATGCGCTGCGCAAGCAGGTCGGTGAACTGGCGGTTGCCGGTGCCTCGAAGATCCTGAAGCGCGAGATCAATGCCGGCGCCCACGCCGAGCTGATTGCTGAGCTGGCGGCGAAAGTCTGATGGCCGAGCTGAGCACACTGGCGCGGCCGTACGCGAAAGCGGTGTTCGAGCTCGCGCGCGATGCATCGCGGTTCGGCGACTGGTCGGCGATTCTTCGCGGACTGGCTGACGCGGTCAGCGATCCGGCGGTGGCTGCTGCCATCGGCCATCCGGCGGTCAGCAAGGGTCAGCTGTCGCAGGCCCTGGTCGAGGCCATCGGCCCGCAGATCGGCGCCGATGGTTCGAACCTGCTGCATCTGTTGATCGACAACGGCCGCCTGAAGCTGGCGCCGGCGATTGCTGCCGAGTTCGAAGCGCTGCGCGCCGAGGCGGAAAGCACGATCGACGTCGAGATCACCACCGCATCGGTGGTCGAGCCGGCGCGTCTGGCCGAGCTGATCGACGCAGTCGCCAAGCGCCTGAGCCGCAAGTTGAATGTGACCACCAAGGTCGACGAAAGCCTGCTGGGTGGTGCCGTGATCCGCGCTGGCGATCTGGTCATCGACGGCTCGGCCGTCGGCGAACTGGATCGTTTGCGTCAGCAGCTGATTGCCTGAATCCCCGAACCTCATTCGGCGGATTCGAACTAATTTCCCGGCCTGCCGTGGCCCAAAACGGCGAGCTAGAACCGAGCACATGACATGCAACTGAATCCTTCCGAAATCAGCGACCTGATCAAGAGCCGCATCCAGAATTTCGCGGCCGCGACCGAGGCCCGGAATACCGGCACGATCGTGTCGCTGGCTGACGGCATCGTCCGCATCCACGGTCTGTCCGACGCGCTGCAGGGCGAAATGCTCGAGTTCCCGGGCGTCGGCGGCGAGCCGACTTACGGCCTGGCACTGAATCTGGAGCGCGACTCGGTCGGCGCCGTCGTCCTCGGTGACTACAAGCACCTCACCGAAGGCGACACGGTGAAGACCACCGGCCGCATTCTCGAAGTGCCGGTCGGCCGTGGCCTGCTCGGCCGCGTGGTCGATGCGCTGGGTCGTCCGATCGACGGCAAGGGTCCGATCGTCAGCGACGGCACCAGCCCGATCGAGAAGATCGCCCCGGGCGTCATCGCCCGTCAGTCGGTCGATGAACCGGTGCAGACCGGCTACAAGGCCGTCGACGCGATGATCCCGATCGGCCGCGGCCAGCGCGAACTGATCATCGGTGACCGTCAGACCGGCAAGACCGCGATGGCGATCGACGCGATCATCAACCAGAAGTCCACCGGCATTAAGTGCGTCTACGTCGCCATCGGCCAGAAGGCTTCGTCGATCGCCAACGTCGTCCGCAAGCTTGAAGAGAACAATGCGCTGGCGCACACCATCGTCGTCGCCGCTGCGGCGTCCGATGCTGCCGCGCTGCAGTTCGTCGCGCCGTACTCCGGCTGCACGATGGGCGAATACTTCCGTGACCGTGGCGAAGATGCGCTGATCGTTTATGACGATCTCTCCAAGCAGGCCGTTGCCTACCGTCAGGTGTCGCTGCTGCTGAAGCGCCCGCCGGGCCGCGAAGCCTACCCGGGCGATGTCTTCTATCTGCACTCCCGCCTGCTCGAGCGTGCGGCCCGCGTCAACGCCGATTACGTCGAAAAATTCACCAACGGTGCGGTGAAGGGCAAGACCGGTTCGCTGACCGCGCTGCCGATCATCGAAACCCAGGCCGGTGACGTCTCGGCCTTCGTGCCGACCAACGTGATCTCGATCACCGACGGCCAGATCTTCCTCGAAACCGATCTGTTCAACGCCGGTATCCGTCCCGCCATGAACGCCGGTAT
>NZ_CAISIQ010000448.1 GCF_903885465.1 uncultured Nevskia sp. | reverse complement strand
GCTGATGATCCGCCGCCAGATAGGCACGCAGGCGATGCTTGATCTGATACCAGGCGCCCTGGTTTTCCGGCTCTTCCTGACACCAGACCACGTCCTTGGCATTCGGATACGCAGCGATCACCGCTTCGTAATCGATGCGCGGGAACGGATAGAGCTGCTCCAGACGAACCAGTGCCACGTCGTCACGGCCGGCCTTCTGGCGCGCGTCGAAGAGGTCGTAATAGACCTTGCCCGAGCACATCACGATGCGCTTGACCTTGGCCTTGTCGATCTCGGCGTCATCGATCACGTACTTGAAGCTGCCGGTGGTCAGGTCCTCAAGCGAGGACACAGACAGCTTGTGGCGCAGCAGCGATTTCGGCGTCATCACGATCAGCGGCAGACGCAGCGAGCGCTTCATCTGGCGGCGGATCATGTGGAAGAACTGCGCCGGCGTCGACGGCACGCAGACCTGGATGTTGTTCGCTGCGCACAGCTGCAGATAACGCTCCAGACGCGCCGAGGAATGCTCCGGGCCCTGGCCTTCGAAGCCATGCGGCAGGAACATGGTCAGGCCGCAGAGACGGCCCCACTTGACGAAACCGGACGCGATGAACTGATCGACGACCACCTGGGCGCCGTTGGCGAAATCGCCGAACTGCGCTTCCCAGATGACCATGCAATCCGGATCGGTGGTCGAGTAGCCGTACTCGAAGCCGAGCACGCCTTCTTCGCTCAGCAGGGTATCGCTGACGATGAATTTATCCTTGTCGGCATCGAGGTGACGCAGCGGCGTGTAGCTATAGCCGGTCTTCGCATCATGCAAGGTGGCGTGTCGATGGAAGAAGGTGCCGCGGCGCACGTCCTGGCCGGACAGGCGCACATTGAAGCCTTCGGTGACCAGGCCGGCATAGGCCATCGTCTCGGCGAAGCCCCAGTCCATCGGCAACTCGCCCGAAGCCATCTTGGCGCGATCTTCGAGAATCTTGGCGACGCGAGCATGCGGCGTGAAGCCTTCCGGCAGCTTCAGCATGCGCGCCGACAGGCTCTGGACCATGTCGCGGCTCATCGCCGTTTCCGACGGCGTTGCCCAGTCGCCCTTCGAGTAGTTCGCCCAGTTGACCGTGTGCTTGTTGCCGACCAAGCCGAGCGTGGTGCGGGCGATGTTCTCGCCACGATCCAGCGCATCGCGATAGGCACGGACCAGCGCTTCCGGCTCGCCGGCCTGCACGGTACCGTCCTGCACCAGGCGCTGCGAATACAGCGCCAGCGTGGTCGGCAGCTTGCGGATCGCTTCGTACATCACCGGGCTGGTGACCGACGGCTCATCGGCTTCGTTATGGCCGAGGCGGCGATAGCAGCAGATATCGACGATCACGTCCTTATGGAAGGCGTTGCGGAAATCCATCGCCAGACGGGTGACGAACACCACGGCATCCGGGTCATCGCCATTGACGTGAAACACCGGCGCTTCCGACATCTTGGCGAGATCGGTGCAGTAGCGGCTGGTGCGGCTTTCGTGACCTTCGCGGGCCTCGATCGGGTTCGGTGTGGTGAAGCCGATCTGATTGTTGACGATGATGTGCATGGTGCCGCCGGTCGCATAGCCTTTCGACTGCGACAGCTGCATTGTTTCCATGACCACGCCCTGCCCCGCGAACGCGGCATCGCCGTGGATCAGCACCGGCAATACCTGATCGCCACGCTCGTCCTTGCGGCGGGTCTGCCGCGCCTTCACCGAACCCTCGACCACCGGGTTGACGATTTCCAGATGCGAGGGGTTGAAGGCCAGCACCAGATGCAGGCGCTTGCCGGCCACTTCGACATCGGTCGAAAAGCCCATGTGGTACTTGACGTCACCGGCGCGGGACAGCGACTCGGCGGAGTACTTGCCTTCGAACTCGGCGAACAGATCCTTCGGCGACTTGCCGAGCACATTGATCAGCACATTCAGGCGGCCGCGATGGGCCATGCCGATGACGATCTCTTCGGCATCCGCTTCTGCGGCGGTGCGCATCACTTCATCGAGGGCCGGAATCAGCGATTCGCCGCCTTCGACCGAGAAGCGCTTCTGGCCGACGTACTTGTTGTGCAGGTAGCGCTCGATGCCTTCGGCAGCGACCAGCTGGGTCAGCACTTCACGACGGCGCTCGGCCTTCAGACGCGGCTGGAAGGCACGCGATTCGAGACGGGCCTGGATCCAGCGCTTCTGCGCCGTTTCCGTCACGTACATGTATTCCGAACCGATGGTGTCGGTGTACACGGCCTTGACGATGCGCAGGATCTCGCGCAGCGGCAGGCGATCGGCGGCGGCCAGGGTGCCGGTGTTGAACACCGTATCCATGTCGTCCGGCGTCAGGCCGTGGAAGGCCGGATCGAGATCGGGAATCGCCGGCACCACGGTCAGGCCGAGCGGATCGAGCTTCGCCGCCTGATGGCCGCGGACCCGGTAATAGTTGATCAGGCGCAGCACCGCAGCCTGCTTTTCAGCAACGATCACATCGCCGTTGTTCGAGGCGGCAGCGACCGCCATCCTCGGCTCGCGAGCCAGCTTCTCGAACTGCGCGCGGATCGGGCCATGCGCTGTTTCGGTACCACCGCCCGGCCCCTGCACGCCGCGGAAATAGGCACGCCATGCGGCGTCGACCTGACCCGGATCGTCGAGATACTGCTCGTACAGATCTTCGATGTAGGCGGCGTTGGCGCCGTGGATCGATGAACTTTCGATCAGGCTTTGATACTTGCTTCCAGTCATGGGGTCCTCGCGCCTCGCGGCGCCTGCACTTACTACTTGCTGGCCGTCTTGGGGGCGGCGTCGGGGTTGCCGCCGGCGGTATGCCAGTCGGCGGTGAAATCGGACAGGTACTGACGGAACTCGTCGGCCAGTTCCGGATGCTTGAGCGCGTACTCGACGTTGGCCTTCAGATAGCCGAGCTTGGAGCCGCAGTCATAGCGCGTGCCTTCGAATTCATAGGCCAGCACCGTCTGCTCCTGGATCATCATGCTGATCGCATCGGTCAGCTGAATCTCGCCACCGGCGCCGCGCGGAGTACGCTCGAGCAACTTGAAGATGCGCGGCGTCAGGATGTAGCGACCGACCACCGCGAGGTTCGACGGCGCGTCTTCCGGCTTCGGCTTTTCGACGATGCGACGGATCTCGCCAAGGCCAGGGCCGACCGGCTGGGTCTCGACCACACCGTAGCTGGAGACTTCATCCATCGGCACCCGCTGGGTAGCGATGACGCTGGTGCCGTACTCCTGATAGACGCGCTGCATCTGCGCCAGGCAGGGCCGCAGGCGGCCATCGATCAAATCGTCGGCGAGGATCACCGAGAAGTCTTCGTCACCAACCGCCGGCCAGGCGCAGAGCACGGCATGGCCGAGACCCAGCGCTTCGGCCTGGCGGATGAAGATGCAGGTGATGCCCGGCGGCAGGATTTCCTGCACCGTTTCCAGCAGTTTGCCCTTGCCGCGCGAAGCCAGTTCGGCTTCCAGCTCATAGGCCTTGTCGAAGTGATCCATGATCGAATTCTTCGAGCGGCCGGTGATGAAGATCAGCTCTTCGGCACCGGCGGAAATCGCTTCCTGCACCGCGTACTGGATCAGCGGTTTGTCGACCACCGGCAGCATTTCCTTGGCGCTGGCCTTGGTGGCTGGCAGGAAGCGGGTACCGAGACCGGCAACGGGGAATACAGCTTTTCTGATGCGCATGGCGGGCCTCAGATCAACAGGCTAAAAGTGGAAGACGGCGACGAGAGTCACCGGCTCGGAAAGGGCAAGAACGGACATGGGAAAGGACCAGGAATCTATCGCAGGGTTCCGGATAGATGGACCTTGCCGCCAGAAGCTTCCAGCAGCGCGAACTCGATACCGCTCCGTTCCTGCACATAACGCAGCGTCGCGCGGCCGGGAAGCAGCAGCGGCTGCCGGAAGCTGACATCGAAGCGTCGCGGCGCGCAGGCCAG
>NZ_CAISIQ010000447.1 GCF_903885465.1 uncultured Nevskia sp. | reverse complement strand
TGGCCTGGAATTCCAGCAGCCGGCCGCGATACCAGCTTTGTCGCGAGGAATATTCCAGCAGGTAGGCGGTGACGCCGGAAATCGACGTCAGCATCCAGGCCGATACCGCGTCATAGAACGCCGGCAGGCCCAAGGCCTGCAGTTGCAGCCAGGTGGTCATGACCATGGTTGCCAGCGCCCAGGGCAGCACCGCCCAGAAGCGCAGCCGGCCGAGGATCAGCATCGCAGTGACGGTGATCGCCGCGAAATCGTGCGGCATGTCGAAACCCAGCAGCCGGCCGAAGATGTGCTGCGCCATCACGCAGTTGGCAATGATCACGCAGGTGACGATCAGCATCGCTGGCGACCAACGCTGCAGGGCAGGCCGCAGCGTGAAAAGCAGCGTCAGCAGGATCGCCGGAATCTGCACGCAGAACTGCAGGAAGTGCGACATCTTCAGGAAGCTGTCCGGCGCGTGCATGACCCAGTGGTCGTACAGCGGCGTAGCGCCGATCATCAGAATGCTGATCAACAGGAGCATCGTCCGCGGCCCGCGGGCAGTTTGCTCGAAGGTTTCGCGGAACAAGGCTTCCAGAGGCTCGTCGAAGCGCAGGCGCAGCAACTGACGGCGCTGGTTCTTGATGGAATGCGGACGGATCCGCGGTTCGCCGTTCATGACGTCAGGACTTGCGGATACCGATGAAGGCTGCGGCGAGCAGCGGTTGATCGGGACGCCGGAAAAGCGTCCTCAGGAAACGATGATAAACGGGTCTGCCCGGCGATGGCTTGCGGCCAGCCGCAGCGGCCGTCAGCCGGCGTGATTGACGACGATCTGCGGTGCGCCGCGCGTCAGCGCCGAACGGAAGTTCGGCGGCAACGGCATCTTGGTCAACGTCGGCGAGACCATCACGTAGACCGTTTCGCTGCGCGCCAGCAGATCGACCTGGCCATGGCGGCGAAACTCGACCGCCAGCACGAACGAGGTATTACCGAGCTGCTGGGTGCTCACGCTGGCACACAACACGTCATCGAAACGGGCCGGCGCCTTCCACTCGGTGGTCTGCTTGACCAGCTGATAGTCGAGCCGGCCGTCGATCAATTCCTCGCCGAAGCCGAGCGCGCGCAGGTATTCGGTGGTCGCCAGATCGACGTAATCGCCGTAACGAGCGTTGAACACCACCTTCTGCGCATCGCACTCGGCGTAACGCACCCGGAGGCGATAGCAGAAGGCTGCGGACGGCGACGCGGCTGCTTCGGTGCCGCGCGCCGTGTCGTTCATGCCACCAGCGTTTTCTTGAGCCAGGCAATGCCCTGATCGACGGCCTGACGGCCGACATCGAGCCCGCTGAAGAAGGTGTAGAAGCCGTGGATCGCGCCGTCGTAGCACTTCGCCTCCACCGCGACGCCAGCGGCTTTCAGCTTCGCCGCGTAGGCATTGCCTTCGTCGCGCAGCGGATCGAATTCGGCGGTGATCACCAGCGCCGGCGGCAGACCCTTGTGGGACTCGGCCTTGATCGGGCGCAGCGAGCTGCTGGTCAGCGCCGCAGCGTCTTTGACGTAATGACCGAAGAACCAGTCCATGTCCTTGCGGCCGAGCAGATAGCCCTCGGCGTTCTCGGTCATCGACGGGTAGGCGTCCGGATCGGCATCGACGACCGGATAGACCAGCAGCTGCGCCTTCAGCGCCGGGCCGCCTTCGTCACGCAGACGCAGTGCCGTCACCGCCGCGAGATTGCCGCCGGCGCTGTCACCGGAGACGCCGAGGCGGCCCGCATCGCCGTTGATCTCGACGGCATGCGCAGCCGCCCAGCGAGTGGCAGCGAGGCAGTCATCGCTGGCGGCCGGGAACGGATGCTCCGGCCCGAGGCGGTAGTCGACCGAGACCACGACGACACCGGCACCGGCGCAGGTTTCGCGGCACAGCGAATCGAAGGTATCGAGATCGCCGATCACGAAGCCGCCGCCGTGGAAGTACATCAGGATCGGGAACGGGCCTTTGCCGTTGGGGCTGTAGACGCGCAGCTTCAGTTCGCCTGCCGGGCCGGCGATGTGGGTGTCGCGGACGCCGGCGATCTGCGCCGCGCTCGGCGGCATCATGCTCATCAGCATGTTGATCGCCTGGCGGCACTGCGGCGGTTCCATCGTATGGAACGGCTGGGCGCCGGCGGCGGCGAGCGTGCCCAGGAAGCCCTGGACCTGTGGGTTGAGCGGCATCGTGTTCTCCTCGGTGCTGTTGTGGTTCGCTTGTTGTTCGTTTAGTTGCGGGTGTTGCCATCCGCTTCGGCGGCACGGGCCTCCGCGGTGATGGCGATGACGGCTTCCTGCCAGCGGCGCAAGTCTTCCGCGTAGGCAGTGAACACGCAGACCTCGCAGCCGTTGTCGCAGCAGTCGCCATCGAGCGGGCGCTCCGGTTTCGGAGGCAGATTCGGCAGGGCTTCGGCGTTCATCGGCGGCATGGAGTTGACGGGACGCGGGACACAGCGTCAAGCAGGGGCGAGTCCCGAGCACTGTGCCGCCCGGACGGGCTGACGGCAAGGCACTTTCGCGTCACCGGCAGCGTCGCCGTTTGCAGCTAAGCTGGCCGCTCGATCATTCAATCCGAGCGTGTCGGGATGCCACAGAAAATCCACCATTTCGTCGTCTTCGGCGCCACCAGCTTCGTCGGCCAGCTGCTGACCCGCTATCTGTATCAGCGCCATGGCATCGGCGGCGAGGTGAAGTGGGCGATCGCCGGCCGCTCGACGGCCAAGCTCGATCAGGTCCGCCAGTCGCTCGGGCCGGATGGCCGCAGCCTGCCGATGATCGTCTGCGACGCTGCCGATGAAACCGCGCTGCGCGAGCTATGCGGCACCACCCGCGTGGTGGTGTCGACTGTCGGTCCTTATGCCTTCTACGGCTCGCCGCTGGTCAAGGTCTGCGCCGAAACCGGCACCGATTACTGCGATCTGACCGGCGAAGTGCAGTGGATCCGCCGGATGATCACCGCCCATGAAGCGACGGCCCAGAAGAGCGGCGCGCGCATCGTCCATTGCTGCGGCTTCGATTCGATTCCGTCCGATCTCGGCGTGCATTTCCTGCAGGCCCAGGCGCTCGCCAAGTTCGGCGTGCCGGCGCAGCGGGTGAAGCTGCGCATCAAGGCCTTCCGCGGTGGTTTTTCCGGCGGCACGGTCGCCAGCCTGATGAACGTGCTGAAGGAAGTCGGCGAGGACCCGGGTCTGCGCAAGGAACTGGGCGATCCGTACTCGATCACGCCGCCGAGCGCGGCACCCAGGCCGCGCCAGCCGGATGTGAACCTGGCCGAGTACGACGAGGACGCGCGCAGCTGGATCGCACCGTTCGTGATGGCGGCGATCAATACCCGCATCGTCCATCGCTCGAACGGCCTGTCCGGCCAGGCTTATGGCGCGGACTTCCGCTACGACGAAGCGATGATGACCGGCAGCGGCCTGAAGGGCAGGGCGACGGCCTGGGGCGTCACCGCCGGACTCGGCGGCTTCGTGCTGGCCGGAGCGCTGAAGCCGACGCGCGCGCTGCTCGAACGCTACGTGCTGCCGAAGCCGGGCGAGGGCCCGACGCCGGAAGCGCAGGAAAAAGGCTTTTACGACCTGCGCTTCATCGGCAAGACCGCGGCCGGCGACGTCCTGCGCTGCAAGCTCACCGGTGATCGCGATCCGGGCTATGGCTCGACCGCCAAGATGCTCGGCGAAGCGGTCGCCTGCCTGGCCTTCGATATGCCGCGCGAGGCGCTGAAGGGCGGTTTCTGGACGCCGGCGACGGCAATGGGCGATCGCCTGATCGAGCGCCTGAAGGCGCATGCCGGACTGACTTTCGAAGTGCTCTGAAGCCCCGAAACCGCTGAAGGGACCGTCGCGGCCGATGGCCACGACGGTCCGGCAGCTTCAGATGCGGGTGATGATCGCGGCGTCCCGCTGCAGGCGCAGGTGCGAGATGTCGTTGAAACCCGCCAGCGCCAAGCTGCCGCTTTCCGGATGGATATGGAACTCGTGCACCGAGGCGTTCCAGATCTTCCAGACCAGGTTCAGCGAGGTCGGGTTGTCGAGACCCAGCGCTTCGCGCATCACCGCGGTGATCACGCCGCCGGAAGTGAACACCACCAGACGTTCGGCCCCTTCCGCAGCGCGACGGAGGCCCGCCACGCATCGGTTGGAGAACGCGGCCCAGGTTTCGTCGATCGGAATCGACGGTGCCAGCCCCTGCATCCAGGCGCCGACCACGGTGTTGAATACCGGCCGGAACACCGCCTGATCCCGCATCGCCAGATGCGGATCGTCGGCCAGCTCCGGGTGCTGATCGGCGATCAGCGGCAGGTAGGCGCGGATCAGCTGCGTGTGGTTGAACTCGTTGAACGCCGGATCGGTGTGCAGGGCCGCGGGGGCCTTGTCGCCGATTACCGCGAGTGCCTGCTCGCCGGTCTTGCGCTGGCGCTGCAGCGAGCCGCTGTAGGCGCGGTCAGCACTGAAACCGCCGATCTTCCAGTGGCTGCCGAGGGCGACCGCCTGCCGCTCACCGAGGAGCGACAGACGATCGTAGTTGGCTTCCCCGAACGAGGCCTGGCCGTGGCGGACCAGGACGACCGTAGTCATGCCTAGTGGACGTAGACCGGACCGACCAGTTCGTCACCCAGCGTCTTGCCGCTGCTGTCCGGCAGTTCCGGACGCAGGATCACCGTATAGCGGCCCGGGGTCACGCCCTTGAACGCCAGCACGCGCGGGTTGTTGCCAGCCGACCATGAACCGGTCGGCGCCTTGCCGCGCGAATCGACCAGCTTGATGTGGTTGCTGGCCGCAGTCGGGTCGACCGGGTTGTTGAACATCAGCACCACGGCTTTTTCCGACGAGGCTTCGCCGGCATAGACCAGGCTGAGATTGCTCGAGGCCTGAGTGCCGGTCTTCGACCACCAGCTGGAGATCACGTCGGAACCGTTGCCCGTCTTCGGACGCGCGACGGGACGCTTGGCTGCCGGCTTGCTGGCGGCCTTCGGCGCATCGCTGCTTGGTGCTGCGGCAACCATTTCCGGCTTCGGCGCCGGCTTCGGCTTGGCGGCCTTCGGGGCAGGTGCGGGGGCCGGGGCCGGTTCGCTGGCCACCGGCTCAGCCGATTCACTGGCAACGCGGGTGGCGACTTCGCTGGCCACGTTCTCGGCAATCTTGCGGGCTTCCTCTTCGCTCAGCGAGGAGTTGTCGCCGCCTGCCGCAGGGGCCACGGGGGTGACCGCGACCTGCGTGCCTTCGTCACGGCCGATGTTCTCGGCGATCTTCCGGGCGTCCGCGTCGGACATCTTCGGCAGATTGGTGGTGATCGGGGCGACGGCCGTCGCCGGCGGCAGGGCGGTGTAGGACTCGGCAGGTGCTGCGGCCGGTGCCACTTCGGTCGGCGCTTCCGGGGCCGGAGCTGGCTCGCTGGCGGCAGTTTCAGTCGACTCGGGGGCCGGAGCCGACTCCGGAGCCGATTCAGGCGCGGCTTCGCTGGCGGCAGCCGGCGCTTCCGTTGCTGCGGCAGCGGTGTCGCTGCCTTCCGTCGCGGCGGGGGTTTCGCTGACCGTTTCGCCGGTGGCGGCGGCTTCCGGTGCGGCGGTCTTGCTGCCACGCGGCAGCATCATGTTGAGTCCGAAATAGACGACGACGGCGGTGATGACAACGATGAGGACAACGCGGCTGAGTTTCATTGCAAACCCCGAGTGGAGCGGGCGGATCGTTTCCGCTCGCGTTTTTGTTGATTTCGTGAGGCGCTGTCACGCCTGTCGGTACTGATCAAAGTTGCCCGCAGACCGCGTGCCAATTGGCAACCGGACCTTGCAGCAAAAGCATGCCACTGGCCCTGAAAGCCCTTGGAGTTTATGCGAAACGACTATGGCCGTCAGCGGATTAGGCCATCAGCGCTTACCTCATCGCGAGGCGGTGTCCCGCTCGGCGGCCTTGCGGGCAAGTGCCGTGCGGGCCGTCGCTTCGGCGGTGATCGCGGCCTGTTCGGCAACGATGCGCACCATGCGCTCGCGCCGGCTCATCACCGGCGCTTCGGCGACCGGTTCGATCGGCACGGTTACCACTGGGCTGGCCGGCACTACAGCGGCCGAAGCGACGCGCATTTCGCTCATCAGGCCGACTGCCACTGCAACGGACGCGAGTGATACCGCGACCAGAATCATGGTCTTGTTCATCGTTAGGTCTCCCCTCAAGCGTTTTGCTTTTTTATCCGGCAGGGCTTCATCTGGATGGCCCGGCGCTGCCCGACTATGCGCAGCGGGGGCGGCAGCGTCAATCCGGTGAAGTCCTCTGCACCTGTTGCAGCAATGGTGGGACGACCCGAAAAAAGAGCCGGTCAAAAAGAAACACTTGTTGACTGAAATATGAAATCGGCCGACGCTGCTCTTGATGCGCTGCGATAATGCCGGCCCGGCGTTGCACCCCGGCCTCCCCGGCCAGCGCAGATTCGACGGACAAATCCTGTTTGATGGTCGGCTTCAAGGCCGGTTTGATGGAGCATTCATGAGCGATCGGTATCTCGAGTTCACCAACTCCGCGTTCGGCAAGAGTTTGAGCGGCCTGCTGGGCCTGCCCAGCCCGCCACGCCTGAAGCGGGCCGATGCGGCCTACGCCACCCGTCCGCTCGGCGGCCAGGCGGTGATGCTGGGTGGCACCACTGCTGGCGATCTCGCCGCGCCGCTGCTCGCCGCGCTGAACGAAGCCGGCGCCACCGTGCAGATCGCGCCGGGACATGCCGGTCTCGCGCGGCTCAAAGCAGCGGCTGCCGAGACCGGCGTGGCGCTGAAGACCGAGCCGAATCCCGAGGATCGTGCCGCGGCTGCCGCCGCCTTCGTGTTCGACGCCAGCGGTGTCGATGGCCCGGCGCGTCTGCGCGAGCTGTACGACTTCATGCAACCGCGAGTCGGCCGCATTCCGGCCAACGGCCGGGTGCTGATCCTGAGCCGCGCGCCGACCGCCGCCGCGACACCGGCCGCCCAGGCCGCCTTGCAGGGATTGCGCGGCTTCGTCCGCTCGTTCGCCAAGGAAATCGGCAAGAAGGGCGCCACGGCCAACCTGCTCGAAGTCGCCCCCGGCGCCGACCAGGCGCTGGCCGGCCCGCTTCGCTTCTTCCTCAGCCCGCATTCGGCCTATATCACCGGCCAGACCCTGCCGTTGAGCGCGCCGCCGGCCGAGATCGGTCACCAATTCCAGCAGCCACTGGCCGGCAAGGTGGCGATCGTCACCGGTGCCGCGCGCGGCATCGGTGCCGCGATTGCCGCAACCCTGGCCCGCGAAGGCGCCAAGGTGGTCGGCATCGATCGACCGCAGGAAGAAGGTGCCCTGGGCGAAACCCTGTCGAAGTTCGACGGCTACGGCCTGGCGCTGGACATCACCGCCGCCGATGCGCCACAGCGCATCGCCGAAGAAGTGACGACGCGCTTCGGCGGCGTCGACATCGTCGTCCACAACGCCGGCATCACCCGCGACAAGATGCTCAAGAACATGGCCCCGCATCTCTGGGACATGGTCATCGACGTCAATTTCGCGGCGATCCTGCGGATCAATGAAGCGCTGTTGAAGCAGGGCCTGAACGACGGCGCGCGGATGGTCTGCATCTCGTCGATCGGCGGTATCGCCGGCAATGCCGGCCAGACCAACTATGGCGCGACCAAGGCCGGCGTCATGGGTTATGTCGAAGCGATGGCCGCGCAGATGGCCAGCCGGGGCGGGGCGATCAACGCCGTGGCGCCGGGTTTCATCGAGACCGCGATGACCGCCCAGATGCCGACCGGACCGCGTGAAGTCGGCCGCCGTCTGGCCTCGCTGGGGCAGGGCGGACTGCCGATCGACATCGCCGAAGCGGTGACTTTTCTGGCCAGCCCGATGGCAGCGGCCGTCAATGGTCGTACGCTGCGCGTCTGCGGCCAGAATTTCGTTGGCGCCTGACGCTCGTTCCTCTACCTGAATCCACCATGCCGCAACCGAAGCTGATCGCCACGGCGAAGCTGCCGACCCCGTTCGCAGTGTTCACGATGCGCGCCTATCGCTCTGCCGATGGCAAGGAACATCTGGCGCTGACGCTCGGTGATCTCACTGCCACCGACGGCCCGGCGCCGCTGGTGCGCGTGCATTCCGAATGTCTGACCGGCGATGCGCTGTTCTCCCTGCGCTGCGACTGCGGCTTCCAACTGCGCGCCGCGCTCGAGAAGATCGCTGCCGACGGCCGCGGCGTGCTGCTCTATCTGCGCCAGGAAGGTCGGGGCATCGGCCTGGCCAACAAGGTGCGCGCCTACGCGCTGCAGGACGAAGGCGCGGACACCGTCGACGCCAATCATCAGCTCGGTTTTCCGGCCGATGACCGCGACTACAGCCTGGCCGTGGCGATCCTGCGCGACATCGGCCTGTGTCGCATCCGGCTGATGACCAACAATCCGGCCAAGCTCGATGCTCTGGTCAAGGACGGCGTTCAGGTCACGGAACGGGTCGGCATCGAACGCGGCCGCAACCCGTACAACGAGGGCTACCTCGACACCAAGATGAGCCGCATGGGCCATCTGATCGGAGCCAAGGGCGAGTCGTGAGCGAGCGCGGCACGCCAGCGCTTCCACCCAAGCCGGTCAAGTCGTCCGGCCCGGCGGTGGTAACGGTGCCGCTGCCCAAGCTCGAAACAAGACCGGATTCGATTCCGGAAATCTCGCCAGCGCCGGTGTCCGTGCCGATCACCACCCAGGTGCGCGGCGTGGTCCGCGAGATCGCCACCTTGGGCATCTCCACGGTGCGCCTGACCCGCGGCTTCGCGCCGCTGCTCGCCATGCTGACCGACGAGCAGGACAGCTCGCAGGAAGATCTCGAAGCGGCGATCGATCGCATCTTCGAAGCGCTCTATGTCCATCCGCTGCTCAAGCACACCGGCCGCCTGACCCAGGCGCTGCGTCGTCGCCGCCTGATTCCCGATCAGCAGTCGACCGAAGACCTGATCCGCTTCGTCGTCGAGCAAGCCGTGGCGCGCAGCCCGATGCCGGTGCCGGACGCGCTGATCAACGAGTTCTGGAATTTCTTCAACGAGCTGTTCGAAGCGCCCGAGCTGAAAGGCCTCGGCGAGATGAGCCTGGACATGGTGCGGCTGGTGCTGCGCACCTACGAGCCGCTGCTGCTGGAAATCGTCAACCTGCTGAAGGCCGGCCGGCGCTTCAACCAATGGCAGCTCAACGAGCTGCTGAAGCGCGCAGCGCAAGTGAAGGCCGATGCCGCGATCGTGCGCCGGCAGATCCGCGCGCTGCGCTACATCAAGCCGTTCTTTGCCGCCGATCCGAAGGACTACAAGGCGCAGGCGCAGATCATTGCCCGGATGGTCAACGAGTTCGGGCCGTTCTTCGTCAAGATGGCTCAGGTCGCCGCCGCCAACGCCGATTTCCTGCCCGAGGAAATTGCTCGCGAGTTGATGGTGTTCCACGAAGACGTGGCGCCGATGACCGCCGATGAAGTGCGTGCCGCGTTCGTCGAGTGCTACGGCAAGCCGCCGGAGAAGTTCTACCTCGGCTTCGAGGCCGACAAGCCGCTGAAGTCCGGCTCGATCGGCTCGGTGTATCTGGCCAAGAAACCGTTCCTTGAGGACGGCCGCGAAGTGCTGCGGCCGGTGATCATCAAGGTCGGCCGCCACAACATCGACCGCGAGTTCGCGATCGGCAAGCTCGTGATCGGCCTCGCGATCATGTCGACGCAATACTGGGCCCCGCATTCGAAGCTCGCGCCCTTCCTGCGCGCGATGCAGGAGCAGGTCGACGAGTTCGTCGCCGGCTTCATCGAGGAACTCGACTTCGACGCCGAGGCCGAGAACCATCTGCGCTTCTACCAGCGCTCGCTCGGCCGCCGCGCCTGGCGCGTGCCGGAGCTGTACTCGAGCAGCCGCCGCATCCTCGAGATGGAATATCTCGGCGATGCCGTGAGCCTGTCGCGCGCGCTGACGCGGCTGCCAAAGCGCGAGCGCCGCAGCTTCCAGCTCAAGATCGTCGAGCAGCTCAGCTACACGGTGCTGTACCACGCGTTCGCGTTCCGCGAGATTCACGGCGATCTGCATCCAGGCAACCTCATGATCGGCGCAGACGGCTCGCTGAACCTGATCGACTGGGGCAATGTCGTCGACCTCCACGGCAAGTGGGGCCCGGTCTGGGACTATCTCGCCGGCGCGATTCTCGCGGACACCGATCTGCTCGCTGACGCGCTGATCCGCATCAGTACCCACCCCGACGAAAACCGAGCGCGCCGCGACGAAATCCGCGCAGCGCTCGACGACACGCTGCGCAAGAAGGGCGTCACCGCGCTCACGCGGCGCAGCTTCGTCGGCGAATTGCGGGCCGGTGGCATCGCTGGCCTGCACCGACGCGGCCAGGCCGTGCTCCAGCTCATGGCCAACACGCAGCAGACCGGCATGGTGCTGAAGCGCGTTTAACTGCTTCTGTCACGCGCGGTCATGGCGCTCGCCGGCAGCTTCGGCTCGCTCTACGTAGGCGACCGCAGA
>NZ_CAISIQ010000446.1 GCF_903885465.1 uncultured Nevskia sp. | reverse complement strand
GCGACGGTGGCTGGCGGATCGTTCACGTTCATTGGTCGTCGTCACCACGTCAGGCGGTCGCACCCTGAAAGATTCGTCGCCAATCGTCGGCGAGATGTCCGTGAGGATGATCTGCCGCCCCAGCTTTCACATCGCCACGACAGGCCTTTGTACTTGGTCGGAATTCAGCTCGACAGTGATATGCACCAATTCCTCATGGATCGATAACTGGCGCCGGAAGTAGTCGGGTTCGGCAGTCGCCGTTGTAGAAAGACCCAGGATGCAGGCGTACTTGTTCTTGCCAACGCGCCAGACGTGAAGATCGTCGATACGGGCAGGAATCGGACTCGCCGCGATTACCTCGCGGATCTCGTCCACCACCGGCGCTTTCATCTCGGCATCCAGCAACACGCGACCACTGTCACGGAGCAGCCCGCGCGCCCACACCGCGACCAGCGCCGCGCCGACGATACCCATCACCGGATCGAGCCAGCTTGCGCCCCAGATCATGCCGCCGACGAGCGCCAGGATCGCCAGTACCGACGTGGCCGCATCCGCGACTACGTGCAGATAGGCCGAGCGCAGGTTGAGGTCCTGATGGTCACCGCCGTGGGAATGCCCATGCGCCTCCGGGTGGTGCCCGTGGTGATCGTCATGCTGATGTCCGTCGCGGAGCAGCCAGGCGCAAGCAAGATTGACCAGCAGACCCACGACGGCGATGACGATCGCCTCCTGGTAATGAATCGGTCTGGGTGCAATCAGCCGTTCGGCCGATTGCACCAGCATGAGTGCGGCAATCCCCAGCAGTAGGAGCGCGCTGGTGTAGCCGGCGAGGATTTCGATCTTCCAAGTACCGAACGCAAAGCGCGGATCGTTGGCAAAGCGCCTCGCAAAAACATAGGCCAGCACGGACAGCCCCAAGGCCAGCGCATGCGAACTCATGTGCCAGCCATCGGCGAGCAAGGCCATCGAGTTGTAAGTCCAGCCGCCGACGATCTCGGCAACCATCATCACCGCTGTGAGCGCCACGGCGCGGGCGGTATTCTTCTCTGCCAGCGGATTGCCTTCATTGAAGACGTGCGAATGCGTGCTGTCGGTGCCGGCAGTTGATGAAGTCATGAGATGCTTGGATTCCTGATACTCCCCCCTAGTATAAACAGACGCCGAGATTCGAGGTAATGCCCCACACGATCAAGGACAAAAAGCAGCTGCTGACCCGCGTCCGACGCATTCAGGGCCAAGCGGCTGCGCTGGAGAAGGCGCTCGACCAGGGAGAGGAATGCGTGGCGATCCTTCAGCAGATCGCCGCCATCCGGGGCGCTGCCAACGGCCTGATGGCCCAGGTTCTCGAAGGGCATATTCGTGAACACTTGGGTGCCGAGGACGTGTCGGCGGCGCAGCGCAGCGCCGACGTTGAAGAGGTCGTGACTGTTCTGCGCTCCTATCTGCGATAGCAGGTCGGACGACGCTCCAGAAGACCTAGATAACTTCGCGCCCAACGCGGTCCAGATGGGCACCATCTGACCAAGCGAACCGCTAGGCGAAACGCGGCCGATGCAAGCCGACTGGAATCCGCTTGACTCTGGACCTTGGTCCCGGGTTTACGCTCTTTCCACACCGCTTGAAGGAGCCTGTCATGACCACGTTGTCACCGATCACACCGACCCCTGCCGCCGCCAAGAGCTGCTGTCACGCTAAGCACGGTGTGAGTAGCGAACCGCCCACGGCTGGCAGCACGACGGCGATCGATCCGGTCTGCGGCATGACGGTC
>NZ_CAISIQ010000445.1 GCF_903885465.1 uncultured Nevskia sp. | reverse complement strand
TTGACGCCTATAACGCCGGCAGCCAAAACGTCGAAGACACCTTCGCGAGCTTGGTGAAGTTTGCCCGCGAGCTGACCGAAGAAGAGAAGCGCGGCGTTGCGGAAGGGCTGACCGAGGAAGAGCTGGCCCTGTTCGACATCCTGACCAAGCCCGAGCCCAAGCTGGGCAAGACCCAAGAGGCCGACGTTAAGCGGGTCTGCCGTGAGCTTCTGGAGGCCCTGAAGCGCGAGAAGCTGGTGCTGGACTGGCGCGAGAAGCAGCAAGCCCGCGCTGCCGTCATGCAGACCCTCAAGCTGGAGATGCGCAGGCTGCCGGAGCCCTTCACCCGAGACATCCGCACCGAGAAGCTGGCGCGGGCCTACGCCCATGTTTACGACCACTACTTCGGGGCTGGAGAGAGCGCCTACCAGCCGAGCGGGACCAGTTAGCGGTCCGTCCGTCATCTTGGGTTCATTGGCCTTCTACGATGCGGGGCGTCGAGATTCCGAGCCCCATGAACGAAATAGACCAAGACCTGCCTGACGACGAAGAACTAGAGGACGACGGTCTAGCTCCCGCCGAAGAGCTTGATGATCGCGACTTCAATCCTCATAGAGTCCCTATCGGCTCTTGGGCGAAAACCTTGGTCGAAGAAGCGATCAGAGACGTTTTGGCTCAAGAAGAGCGTAAGAAGACCCGAGTGCGCGCTCGACGCGCAGTTGACCTCAAGACGTTCGAGCACACGGTGTCGGCCATCCTCTGCGATGTGGTGCATCGTCAGCTCAGTGATCCAGGTGAATGGATCACGGTGACCTTCGACAAAAGTGTCCTGGGCTGCGGTGGGCGTTACCGAGCCACCGCCCTCAATACCAAGTTGCCGGACATAGTCCGAGCGCTCGATGCCCGGAGGTGGATCGAGCTAGAGGTGGGCTACCACGAGCACCCGTTCCGCCAAGGCAGACCGAGCAAGCAAACGCGAATCCGTGCCGGCGAGACCTTGACCCGGCTGTACACCGACAACAACACCATCCGGCTCAGCGATTACGACCTGGAAGACTCTGAGGAAGTGGTCATCCTGCGGCGACGCAGAGAAAGCCATCGGGACCGCGGTGGCGATACTGACTACCCGGAAACCGAACAGACGACCCGGTACCGGGAAGACCTGCGCAGGATTAACAAGGCCCTTCGTGATGCCTCGCTGAGTTTCATCGGAACCGGCCACAACGGCCGAGAGGTTGATCTCGGCGACCGCAGACTTCGGCGGATATTCAACGATGGCTCATTCGAGCGCGGCGGACGGCTGTATGGCGGCTTCTGGCAGGGGCTCAAGTCAGAAGATCGAGCACGAGGTTTGAGGCTCAACGGGCAGCCGACAGTGACCTTGGACTATGGGCAGACCGCGTTGCGCATCTTGTACGGCATGGCGGGTATCCAGCCCACCTGGGAGGACGGATACCAAGTGCCAGGCCTTGAAGGTCACCGCGAAGGTGTGAAGACGTTGCTCAACGCAATGCTAAATCGCGATACGCCGCTCCAAAAGTTCCCCAAAGGAGTCCGCCAGCTGTTCCCGCGGAACACGCCGGCGTGGCAAGCGGTCAGGCTGATAGAAACGTTCCATCCGCCCTTGAAGACCAAGTGGCGCCCTAGAGTCGGCATGGAGTTGATGTTCCGGGAAAGCCAAATCCTCGTGGAGGTCCTCCTCCGTCTTCTGGACTTGAAGATCGTCGCCCTGCCTGTTCACGATGCGCTGATCGTGAGCCAAGCCAACCAAGGGGTTACTCAGGAGTTGATGCTGGAAGTCTTCCATACCCATACATCTATAGAAGCTAAGGTAGGGATAAGTAGGTAGGAGGTACTGGTCAATCACCCATATTCTCCATATGAAAGGCTCGTAAGCCCAATTCGTTATGACCCTTTCCCGTCAACGAAAATCGGACCTCAAGCGTCGGCTCGCGGAGGGTCGCGACGATTCGCGGTACTGCGCCGTTATTGGTTGCGCGCAACTGACAACCGCGTCCCAAGGGAAAGGCCTGAACCGCCTGTACTGCCGAAGTCACGAAGATCATCGCGAGCGGCACGGGTCCTACATCAAGCGAAGCTATACGGCGGGACAGCTAGGCCCGCACCGAGCGGAAGCTCTCAGGGCGCTCCATGCGCTCAGTAAGGACCCGCTGGTGAAGCAAGCCCGGCTTGGTATCGAGACCCTCTACGCAACGGCCGGCGCCCCGGTAGACGCTTTCAGAACGCGAGGTCTGACCCCAGAAGAACGCGCGCGGGTAACCTGGGCACGCCTACGGCAATCCGGGGTTGACCCGCTGGAACCCTTGGCAGCTTGGTTGGCCGTAGTCGCGGTCATCAAGGCCGATCCTCAGCCGGATGGACGCAGTGAGTTCCTGATCGTCCAGGCGGGCAAGCTCATCCATCGCCTTGCAGGCGGTACGCACAAGGTCTGGCAACGTGAAAGGCCGAAGGGAGGTGTGGAGGTCATCTCCTTGCACCGGTATCCGGCCAGCCGGGGCCGTGTTCTTCGGCACGTCGGTGACAATTTGGCGGCAGTTGCCGAACCTCTGGAGCTGATGCGTTTCCCAAGGTGATCTCTAGGAATTCCAGGGAAGCTGAAAGAAGCCTTTGCTAGTCGTACACAAACTCGTCCACACTCCATACACAAACAACTGCGCCGGGTTTAAATCCCAACAGAATCATCGTGGAGTTCTGGGAGCTGTCACTGTCCTAGTCTCCCAGTAAAGGAAAGCGCTTAGCGATGAACTCGCTAGGCGCTTTTTCTTTTTCTGCAGTCGCTGTGCACTCTTCATTCTTCCGCGATGGTTGCATCGAACAGCGGCCAACAAAAAGGCGGAACGGCCATGCGGCCGTTCCGCCTGAGTCGATGCAGCTGTCAGCCGGGGTGTCTCAGCGGCCGCCGAGACCCGCGACCGCAGCCATCACGAAGAACACGTCGGTGTTGTCCAGCGTGCCGTGGATGAACTGCGAGCCGCGGCCGAATGCGGACAGCGGAATGTCGTTGCCGGTGTGCGCGGCCACGGCGTCCGACACCTGGCCGGTGACCAGGAAGCCACCGAGTACATCGCGGTTCAGCGGGCTGGCCGGATGGCTGTTCAGCGGGGCTGTGTTGTTGCCCGGCTGCTGGCTGTCGCGCAGCGGCAGCGGATTGCTCAGCCAGTCCTCATAGCGATCGGCATTCGCGGCATAGCCGATCAGCAGCTTGAAGTCCGGATCCATCGACTGCGGATAGCCATCGGCGGCCTGCGTGTAGCGCGGGAAGCCGGCGGCATCGTAGGTGCCGACGACATTGCCGGCCGGGCCGCTGCCGCGCGGGCCGGCAGCACCGGTGCCGGCGCCGGAATTGGCGCGGCTGTCGAGATCAGCACTGCTGACGGTGGAGCCGCCGATCACCGAGAAGCCGCCGTTTTCGTGATCGGCGGTGACGATCACCAGGGTGTTCTTGTCACGCGCCGCGAAAGCCTGCGCCACTGCGATGGCCTTGTCGAACTCGATGGTGTCCATGATCGCGCGCTCGGAATCCATGTTGTGCGACTGCTTGTCGATCGACGCGCCTTCCACCATCAGGAAGAAGCCGTTGCGGTTGCCGTGGTCGAGCACCTCGAGCGCCTTGCGGGTCATGTCCGGCAGCAGCGGCTGATCGGGGAAGCCGAAATCGTCGACCACCGTCGAGGTGCCGCGGCGCTTGCCGAGCTTGTCCAGCGCCACATTCATGTTCGACAGCGCGAACAGGCCGAGCAGTGGCTGGTTGTTCGGCAGGTTGAGCAGCGCGCTGTTGTTCGGCGCGTAGCTGAAGCCGGCGGCCTGGAAATCGGCGATCAGGTTGCGCGCCGGATCGAGCACGCCGGGAGCGATGCCATAGGCGGAGACCAGATCGGCCGGCAGCACGTAGTCGGTGCCGTTGCCGCGCTGCGAACCGTTGAAGCCGGTGGCGTTGCCGCAGGGTTCGCTGCCGGCGCAGTTCGATGGGTTGGGCAGGAACCACTTGCGGCCGCCGCCCATCAACACATACAGGCCGTTGCTGGCGCGTTCATCGAGGAACTGGTCGACGATGCCGGTGCCGTTGCCGCGCGCCTGGGTATGCACGGCGTTGGCGGCCGGCGTGGCGTCGAAGACATCGGCGGTGGTGACGATGCCGGTGCGGGTGCCGCGCACCCGGTGCAGGTATTCCGACAGATATTCGATGCGCGGATTGTCGAAGGCCGCCACGGTGTCATCCGGGAAGACGCCTTCCTGGTTGTTCTGCGCCTTGTTACCGGTGACGTAGTTGGACATGCCGGGGGCGGAGTCGGTGACGATCGAGTTCAGCGAGGCAGTCATGATGCTGGCGCTGTACGGGATGGTATCCATCGCCAGCGGTGTGATCGACTTGCCCTGGGAGATGCCGCCCTGGACGATGCGCGCCGCCGAGCGATGGCCGGCACCCATGCCGTCACCGAGCATGAAGATGATGTTCTTGACCGGCGTGATGCTGCCCGGCGCCGGAATGCCGATGATCTCGAAGTTGCCGCTGCGGGTGACGCTGCTGCCGTTGCTCTGCAGCGCGCTGACCGTGAGCGTGTGCACGCCGGACGTGCTCAGCGAATAGGCGCGCCGCGAGGCGACCGCCGTATTCGGCGCCACCGTGGGCACCAGACCGGTGGTGACCAGGCTGACGCTGCCCGGCACCGGCACGCCATCGACGCTGAAGCTGACGCTGCTGATCGTCTGGCCGGCGTCCGGCTGCACGGTGGCTTGCAGGTCGAAGCGCTGACCGGGGATGAAGCGGGCAATGATCGGCGCGCTGCTGACACCATTGGTGCGGAACAGCTCGCTGGGCGGGGTCAGCCGGGAAACGCTCAGCGCCTGGGCGCTGGTCGAGAACAGGGCAGCGGCGGCAACCGCCAGCAAGCCGGCGGTGGACAGATAACTGCGGATTTGCATGGCAAGGCTCCTGACGGAAGAACTTCGAGACGTTTTGAAAGGGGTCAGCGTTGACCGGCTGCCGCGCTGGCCAAGGGGCTGGACGGGACGTCGATGGCCAGCGCATCAAGCTGCAGCCGCACATAGGAGATGCGGTCGAAGCTCTCCTGATGGGCGCCGAGATCCAGCACGCCGGTCACTGCGATCGGGCCGGGGCGGTAGGCCGGTATTTCACCGGCGTTGCCGCTGGGCAGATGCACGAACACCGTGCCGGGCGGCAGATCGTCGGCACCGCCATCGGCCCGTTCAGCCAGATTGACCGGCTGCGAGGCCAGTAGGAACAAGCCTTCGTAAGGCTCGTCCTGGCGGACCATGTAGCCCTGGATGCGGACCCGCTGATGATCGAGCGACAGCAGCTTTTCAGTCGGCTCCAGGCCATAGGGACCGACCGGCAGCCGATACAGCTCGGTCAGCGACAGCGCGGTGGCCGGTGCGATCACAGGCGCGTTCGGGAGTACGGCTGGCTGCGGCGGTGCCATCGAACAGCCGCCGGCGCCGAGCAACAAGGCGCTGATGCCAAGGGCTTTCAGGTACGCCGGGAAGTAGGTGCCGGAGTCTGCTGGCAATGGATTGGTCCTGGGAATGGGGACAAGGTGACGGCCGTCGATCCGCAGATCGGACGAAGGCACGCTAGCCCCACTGGATTACCGGGCAATGACATTTCTTTCACTCACGAGCAGTCGATGACAGAACGGCTCATCGCCAACAAGCAACGGCTGCGACCAAAAACTCACGATTGCCGGCTTTTTTGTCGGTGCGCCCATCAATTTGTTGGCAATTTGTCGGCAATTGCCTGTCGACATCGGCCATTCGCGAAGCAGGCCCGCTGTACGATAGTTGCCATATTCCTCAGTGGCCGTGCGCACATGAGTGTTTTCCAGTCGGCAGGCCGCACCGATCTCGGCAAGGTTCGCAAACGTAACGAAGACGCCATCCTGAGCCGCGACGACGCCCGGCTCTGGGTCGTTGCCGATGGCCTCGGTGGGCACTCGGCCGGTGATGTCGCTAGCACGCTGATCGCCGAGCGGCTGGCGACGATCGAGGTCGGCTTGTCGGCACCGGATGCCGTCGATGCGGTCGACGATGCCTTGCTGAGCGTGCATGAGGAATTGCGTCTGCTGGCCCAACAGCGGCGGGTCGACTTGATCGGCTCGACGGTGGCGCTGACCTTGATTCGAGATGGCATCGGTCTCTGCGGCTGGGTCGGCGACAGCCGCGTCTATTGCTACGAGGATGGGCTGCTGCGGCAGCTGACGGTCGATCACGCGCATGCCCCGCCGCCGGGTGTGACTTCGCAGGCTGGGGCTGGCGTACTGACCCGCGCGGTGGGTGCCGATCAGGTTTTGTCGATCGACTGGCTGGCCGTGGCCTTGAAAGCGGATACCCAGTTGCTGCTGTGCACCGACGGCGTCAACAAGGAAATGTCCGATCAGGAACTGGCGGAGGTACTCGGCGCGGCGGCCTCGGCAGAAGCCGCGATCGACGATATCTTCGCTTGCTGCCTGGCCCGCGGCGCCCGGGACAACGTGTCGGCGATCGTGATTCGCTCACCGGGCTGAACGATGGAATCTCGGTTCGTCGCATTCAACGAAGCCCTGATGCTGCTGGCGCAAGGCTTGCGCGAGGGCAGCTTGAGCCTGGCCGAGTTCCGTCTGCGGCGACGGCAGTTGCTGGCGGCGCTGATGACCCCGCCGGCGGCAGCTTCCGAAGCCGGATCCGGCGTCGAGCTTCCCTCCGAACTGCCGTCCGTAGCGCCGGAGATCGAAAAAAACCGACCTCGTCGCGGCATCGCGGCGGCGGCAGTGTTGCTGCTGGTTTTCCTGCTGGCGCTGGTGCTGGCCGGCACGCTGGCCTAGTCAGGCTCTCAGCGATACAGCGCGAGGTACTGCCTGGCGGAACTGGCCCAGGTGAAATCGCGATTCATGCCGTTGTGCTGCAAGCCGGCGCGGGCGACTGGATCGGCGAGCAGTTCCAGCGCTCGGCGCACGCCGTAGAGCACGCCGCCGGCATCGGCATCGTCGAACACCACGCCGGTCGCCGTGCCGTTTTTCAGGGTGCGCGTGGTGGCATCGACGACGGTATCGGCGAGCCCGCCAACCCGATGCACGACCGGCACCGTGCCGTAGCGCTGGCTGTACATCTGGTTCAGGCCGCAGGGCTCGAAGCGCGACGGCATCAGGAACAGATCGGCACCGGCTTCGATGCGATGGGCGAGCCCTTCGTCATAGCCGAGCTTCAGGCCGATCCGGCCCGGATACTGGGCGAGCGCTTTCGCGAATCCGCGCTCCAGTTCCGGCTCGCCGGCGCCGAGCATGGCGAGCTGGATCGGCAGCTGCATCAGTTCGGGCAAGGCTTGCAGCACGACATCGAAGCCTTTCTGCTCGGTCAGGCGGCCGATGACGCCGACCAGGGTCTGTGAGTTGTCATACGGCAGGCCCAGCTCGGCACTGAGCGCAACGCGGTTTGCAGCCTTGCCGGTGCGCAGGCTGGCGGCGGTGTAAGTCTGGGTCAGATGGCCATCGGTTGCCGGATTCCACACGATATCGTCGATGCCGTTGAGGATGCCGCTCAAGCGCGGCGACAGATGTTCCAGCAGGCCATCGAAGCCGTGGCCGAAGCGCGGGCTGCGAATCTCGCGCGCGTAGTTCGGGCTGACCGTGGTGATCGCGTCGGCCCAATACAGGCCGGCTTTCAGCATCGACATCTGACCGTGGAATTCCAGGCCGTCGATCGCCCACCAGCCGGGCGGCAGGCCCAGCGCTTCGAAGGCGCTGCGCGGGAACAGGCCGCTGTAAGCCAGGTTATGGATGGTGAACACGAAGCGCGGCGAGGGATCGCGCAGCTTCAGCCACGCCGCGGTCAGGCCGGTCTGCCAGTCGTTGCCGTGGACGACATCGGCTTTCCAGCCACCGGTCGCTTCGCCCAATGCCAGTCTTGCCACGGCTTCGGCGAAGCAGCCGTAGCGCCAGGCGTTATCGGCCCAGGGCTGATGCTGCCGGGAGTGATAGGGATCGCCTTCGCGGCCGTACAGCGGTGGATAGTCGATCAGCCAGTGCAGCACCGGCGAGCCCGGCACGCGGCCTTGCCAGATCACGAACGGCTGGCCGCGAACCTTCAGTTCGCCAAGTCGGATCGGCGCTTCAAGCTTGTCCAAAGTGCCGCGATAGGCCGGCAGCACCACACGGATATCGACACCGAGTGCCGCCAGCGCCCCGGGCAGGGCACCGGCAACGTCGGCGAGGCCACCGGTCTTGACCAGCGGCAGCGCTTCGCTGGCCGCGAAAAGAACGCGCATCAGGACTCCAGCATTTCCTTGGTGACCAGGGTCACACCGGTCTTGGTCACGTGGTAGTAGCTGGCCGGGCCGCCGCTGTTCTCGCCGATCAAGGTGCCGTCCGGCACCACGCAGTTCTCGTCGATCACGGCCTTGTTGATCACACAGTTGCGGCCGATGGTGACGCCGGGCAGCAGCACTGATTGGCTGATCTTGCTGCCGGTCTCGACCCGGGTGTTGTTGAACAGCACCGAGTTGCGTACTTCGCCGCCGGCAACGATGCAGCCGGCGCTGACCATCGAATCGATCGCGCAACCGCGCTCGCCCGGCTTGTCGAGAATGAACTTGGCCGGCGGCAGTTGGGCGGCGTGGGTCCAGATCGGCCAGCGCTGGTCGTAGAGGTTCAGCTCGGGCAGCACATCGGTCAGTTCCAGATTGGCCTGCCAGAACGCGTCGACGGTGCCGACGTCGCGCCAGTAGCCCTGCTTGCTGCCGTCGTACAGATCGCGGAACGGATAGGCGTAGACCGCGGCTTCGGCAATCGCCTTCGGAATGATGTCGTGGCCGAAGTCGTGGCTGGATTCGCTGACGCCGGCATCGCGGTTGAGGAAGTCGAGCAGGAAGCGGGCATCGAACACGTAGATGCCCATGCTGGCGAGTGCGGCGTCGGACTTGCCCGGCATCGGCTGTGGATTCTTCGGCTTCTCGTCGAAGCGGACGATGCGCTTGTCGTCGGCGATGGTCATCACGCCGAACTCGGTCGCGTCCTTCAGCGGCACTTCCAGACAGCCGACGGTGACCTGCGCGCCGGTCGCCACGTGCTGCGCGAGCATCGGGCCGTAATCCATCTTGTAGATGTGATCGCCGGCGAGGATCAGCACATGCGCCGGCTCGTGGGCCCGGATGAACGGAATGTTCTGGTACACCGCGTCGGCCGTGCCGGTGTACCAGCTCATGCCTTCGCTGCGCTGCTCGGCCGGCAGCAGTTCCACGAACTCGCCGAACTGGCCACGCATGAAACCCCAGCCCATCTGCAGATGGCGGATCAACGCGTGGCTCTTGTACTGCGTCAGCACGCCGACTCGGCGCACGCCGCTGTTGATGCAGTTCGACAAGGTGAAATCGATGATCCGGAACTTGCCGCCGAACGGCACGGCCGGCTTGGCGGTATTCGCGGTCAATTGCATCAGCCGCGAACCGCGGCCACCGGCCATCACCAAGGCCAGGGTTTCGCGCGTGGCGCGACTGACGAAACGCACTTCAGGCTGCGTGGACAAGAACGCGCTCTCCTCGGGGGCGATGCTGCAGGTGGTTGGATTATGACCGCCGCGCATGACGCTGACGGTGCCGTTCATCACGATGATGACTGGCGGCTTTGCTGCAGGCTGCGCACCGCTATGGTGCGACGGCACGATGCATGCGAATTCGATGCCATGGACGATCGCCGGCGCTGCCGGCCCTGTTCACCGTCCAGCCGTGTGAACATCGGACGCATGAGCAACGCGATCCTACGAATTCCCCAATGCCGATGAACCGAGCCGTCACCTCGCCATCACGATGCGCTGCACCGCTGCTCGGCGAACTCGATCTGCATCTGTTCGCGGAAGGCCGCCATCGCGAGCTTGGCCGGGTCATGGGTGCGCAGCCGATGATCGTCGACGAACTGCCGGGCGTGCGTTTCGCGGTGTGGGCGCCGAATGCCCGGCGGCTTGCCGTGGTCGGCGATTTCAACGGCTGGGACGGCCGCCATCATGTGATGCAGCTGCGACCGGAGGCCGGCATCTGGGAACTGTTCATCGCCGGCCTCGAAGTCGGTGCGCTATACCAGTTCGAGGTCATCGATCGCGATGGCGCCCGCGTGCTGAAGGCCGATCCGTTTGCGCGCCGCACCGAAGTGCCGCCGGGCACGGCTTCGATCGTGGCCGCCGCGTCCCAGTCGGTCGCGCCGCTGGCAGACCGCGGCAAGCGCCAGCGCCGCGAGGCGCCGATCGCGATCTACGAAGTCCATGCCGGTTCCTGGCAGCGCAATGATTTCGGCAGCGGGCCAGCACCGGATTGGGATCAGCTCGCTGAACGCCTGGTGCCCTACGTCGCCTCGTTGAACTTCACCCACATCGAGCTGATGCCGGTGATGGAATATCCGTTCGGTGGCAGCTGGGGTTATCAGCCGTTGAGCCTGTACGCGCCGACTGCACGTTACGGCACACCGGAAGCCTTCGGCCGCTTTGTCGCCGCCTGCCATGCCGCGGATATCGGCGTGATTCTCGACTGGGTGCCGGCGCATTTCCCGGCCGATGGCCACGGCCTGCGCCGCTTCGATGGCACCGCGCTCTATGAGCACGAAGATCCGCGCGAGGGCTATCACCCGGACTGGAACACGCTGATCTACAACTACGGCCGCAACGAGGTGCGTGGCTTCCTGATCGGCAGCGCGCTGCACTTCATCGAGCATTACGGCATCGACGGACTGCGTGTCGATGCCGTTGCCTCGATGCTGCACCGGGACTATTCGCGTCCGACCGGCCAGTGGATCCCGAACATCCACGGTGGTCGCGAGAACCTGGAAGGATCGCTTTTGTCCGCGAGCTGAATGCCGTGGTCGCCGAGCGCTGTCCGGGCGCGATCGTGATCGCCGAAGAATCGACCTCCTGGCCCGGCGTCACTGCCGACACCTCGTCCTCTGGCCTCGGCTTTGCTTACAAGTGGAACATGGGCTGGATGCACGACACCTTGCAGTACTTCGCGCGCGATCCGGCACAGCGCCGCTGGCATCACGCCGACATCACCTTTGGCCTGACCTACGCGCATGCGGAAGCCTTCGTGCTGCCGCTGTCGCATGACGAGGTCGTGCATCTGAAGAAGGCGCTGGTTGCCAAGCTTCCCGGCGATGCCTGGCAACGCCACGCCGGCCTGCGCGCCTACTACGGCTTGATGTGGGCGTATCCGGGCAAGAAGCTGCTGTTCATGGGCGGCGAGATCGCGCAGGAACGCGAGTGGAATCACGACGGCCAGCTGGATTGGGCGGGCTTGGCAAATCCCGTGAAAGCCGGCTTGCAGCGCTGGGTCGGCGATCTCAATGCGCTGTACATCAGTGAACCGGCGTTGCATCGCGGCGACTGCGATCCGCGCGGCTTCCGCTGGGTGGTGGTCGATGACACTGCCAACAGCGTCTTCGCCTGGCTGCGCTTCGATCCGACGGGTGCGGCGCCGGCCGTGCTGATGGTCTGCAACTTCACGCCGCGAGCGCTGCATGGCTATCGCGTCGGTGTATCGAAAGCCGGCGTCTGGCAGGAGCGATTGAATAGTGATGCCACGCGGTACGGCGGCAGCAATGTTGGCAATGGCGAAGAGATCGTCGCGCTAGACGAGCCCAGCCACGGCTGGCCGGCCAGCCTTACCTTGAGCCTGCCGCCGCTCGCCTGTCTGCTGCTGGTGGCCGCGTCTTGAGCACTTCGCAGCGGCGTCTCGATCCCGGCCAGCCGTATCCGCTGGGGGCGACCTGGG
>NZ_CAISIQ010000444.1 GCF_903885465.1 uncultured Nevskia sp. | reverse complement strand
TGATCGTGGCTGTGGTCGTGCGTGTTGGCCATGACTCGGTGCTCCTGACTCAATCTGGATTCTTGAAGGTTGCGACGTTCAGCGCGCGGATCAGCGCAGCTTCTTGACCTGTTCTGCAGTGGCGGCGTCGCCAACCTTGTTGCCGAGGTTGTTGCGCGTGTAGGTCACGACCGCGGCGATGTCGGCGTCCGACAGATGGGCGAACGGCGGCATCGCGTTCTTGCCCTTCAGCACCTGGGTGATCTGTGCATCGATCGGGCCAGCGACCAACTTGGAACCGGTCAGCGCCGGGAAGGTCGGCGGCATGCCGGCACCGGTGGCCTGATGGCAGGCAGCGCAGTTGCCGAGGAACAGCTTCTCGCCAGCCTTCGAATCTGCAGCCGGCGCAGCAGCGGCCGGAGCCGGTGCCGGAGCAGCTGCGGCGACTTCCGTCGGCGCGGCTTCGGCAGCCGGTGCGGCGGGTGCATCGACAGCCGCATCGGTAGTGGTAACCGGGGCTGCAGCGGCGACTTCGGCACCACCCTTCTGCTTGGCGAGCCAGGCGGCATAGTCGGTTTCGCTCATCGCGTGGACGACGATCGGCATGAAGCCGTGGTCACGGCCGCAAAGCACCGTGCATTGGCCGCGGTAGATGCCGGGCTCGTTGATCTGCGTCCACATTTCGTTGATGAAGCCCGGGATCGCGTCTTTCTTGATCGCCAGATCCGGAACCCACCAGCCGTGGATGACGTCGTTCGAGGTCAGCAGGAAGCGAACCTTCTTGCCGACCGGCAGCACCAGATAGTTATCGGTGTTGTGCAGGTAATGCGGCACGGTCTTCGGGTCGACGCCGGAGTGCAGCTGGCGCGCCTTGTTCGATTCCGCATCGAGCGTCGAGAAGAAGCTGACGCCTTCGCCGACATATTCGTACTGCCACTTCCATTGGTAGCCGGTGATCTTCACCGTCATCGCAGCGTTGCGCGTGTCGTACTGCTTGATCAGCGTGCCGGCGGCCGGCACAGCCAGACCGATCAGGATCACGAACGGGATGATCGTCCAGATGATCTCGACGGTGGTCGAGTGATGGAACGTCGCCGGCACCGGATGCTTCGAGCGACGATGCGCAAAGATCGAATAGAACATCACGCCGAACACCACGATGGCGATCACCACGCAGACCCAGAACGCGGCCATGTGCAGATGCCAGACCTCATTGCTGATGTCGGTGACGCCCTTCGGCAGGTTCCAATAGGCGTTTTCCATCGTGTCTGCAGCCTGCGCCGCAAAACTTCCGGCCATGCCGGTCATTGCGAGTGCAAGGCCACGCAGGCCGCGAATCAGGTTCGACATGTCTACTTCAGCCCCATATGTAGGAATCAGTTGCAGTCCGGCGCCGCGCCTTTTGCCGCCACAGGCGACCCGGCACGCCAGCCGGCCAGTATCAATTCACGCAATCTTGCTGCCAGCCGCTCGCGTTCCCCGTCCGTCAGGCAACGCCCCAGTTCGAGGCTTTGCGACCCGTTGACCAGCTTCAGCCGGCTTGGATCGTTGCGATGCGGCCCCATTTCCAACTGTACCCGCGTCATGGACCTAACCCAGTCCACCGACAGCGCAGCACCTTCCCCGCTCATGCCGCATTCGATCCGCAACCGCTGATCGTCGAACTCGATCACTTCCCGATAACGATTGCGACGCAAACTGACCTGCAACGCCCAAGCCAAGGCCGCCAGTTCCAGTCCTGCAAAAGGCAGGATTGGCCAGAAGCCATGCCAGGCAAACAAGCCTGCGATGCTCAGCGACACCGTCGCCATCACCAGCATCACCCCTTGCGCCGCACGCACCGACATCGACGCATTCGGACGGACCACCAGCAAGGTGTCACGCACGGTGGTCACGAGGCAGTCCGGACGAGTCCTTGGGATAGCGGGATTCGCAGCGGGCGGATTGTAGTGGATGAAGCGCCGGCCGCAAAGCCTTGCACGCATTGAATCGTGCGGCTTCGGACGGGTTCTGTCCCGTTTCTGTCATAGGCTTTGCCATGCAGAACTAGCGGCTCATCATTGCCGATGGCGCTGCGCAGGCAGTGCCGCGGTTCAGCTTCCGCGCAGCGCCCCGAGCAAGGCGCTGACATCGATCGCCGCAGCGGCATCGTCGTCCGGCGGCAGGCAGCCCAACAGTGGCGCCGTCAACTGCTGTGTCAGGGTCGCCACATTGTCCCGCCAGGCCGGCTGCTCGGGGGGCAGGCGATTGGCGATCCAGCCGACCAGCGGCACCCGCCGCGCAATCGATTCCGCCGTCAGCAGCGCGTGATTCAGGCAACCGAGCCGCAAACCGACGACCAGCAGCACCGGCCAATCATGGTCGGCGACCCAGCCCGCGTAACTGGAACGACCCGCCTCGGACGACAACGGCACGCGCCAGCCGCCGGCGCCTTCGACCACCAGCACCTGGCAATCCGCCGCAAGGCGCGCATGGGCGGCATCGAGCACCGCGAGGTCGATGTCGACGTTCACCGCAGCCGCTGCAAGATGCGGTGCAATCGGCGGTTCGAAGGCATAAGGATTGACGTCGGTATAGGCCAAAGGCCGGCCGGTTGCTTCGATCAACGCAAGGGCATCGTCGTTGCGGAGGCCGTCCGCCATGCGCTCGCAACCACTGGCGATCGGTTTCATCGCACCAACCCTGAGCCCTTCTGCGCGCAAGGCGCGGATCAGCGCGCAGGCGGTGCGGGTCTTGCCGACGCCGGTGTCGGTACCGGTGACGAAAATCGTCAGTGACACGACGCCGTCAGCGACCGATGTCGGGCGGCAAGCGGCAGCTGCCAATCGCGTCGATCAAGCCGTCGATCTGTGCCTCGTCATGCGCTGCCGACAAGGTCACGCGCAGCCGCGAGGTGCCGGCTGGCACTGTCGGCGGCCGGATCGCCGCCACCCAGTAGCCGCGCTCGAACAAGGCTCGCGACAAGGCCATCGCCCGCCCGGCATCGCCGACGATCAGCGGCTGGATCGGCGTCGTCGATGCCATCAGCTGGAACGGCAGGCCATCCCCGAGCACAGCGATGCCGGCGCGGAAACGGGCGATGTTCCGGGCCAGCTGCGCCTGATGCTCCGGCTCGCTGCGGATGATCGCCAGGGCCGCGCGCGCGGCGGCGGCGATCGCCGGCGGTGGTGCCGTCGAGAACACCCAGGTACGGGCGCGCTGGATCAGGAACTCGATCAGTGCTTCCGAGCCGGCGACAAAAGCCCCCGAAGCACCGAGGCTCTTGCCGAGCGTGGCGACATAGACCTCGGGCGCATCCGCACCCGGATAACGGATGCTCGGTGCCGGCTGCACGCCGAAGCCATGGGCATCGTCGACGATCAGGGTGGCGCCGCTGCGTTTCGCCAGCCGCGCCAGCGTCGGCACCTCGGCCTCGTCACCGTCCATGCTGAAGATCGAATCGCTGACGATGCCGATCTCGCCGCCCTGTTCGACAGCCTCGATCAGCGCCGCATCGATCGCCGCCACATCGCCGTGCGGTGCACGCACGTAACGGGCACCGGACAAGCGCGCGCCGTCGATCAGGCTGGCATGGTTCAGCTCATCGCAGATCAGCGTGTCGTCCTTGCCGAACAGCGCTCGCAGCAGGCCGAGATTCGCCGCCCAGCCGCTGGAGAACAGCAGCACGCGCTCGCGGCCGCAGTAATCGGCCAGTTCTTCTTCGAGCTTCGCGTGCTCAGCGTTGTAGCCGGAGATCAGCGCCGCCGCGCCGCTGCCGGTGCCGACCCGGGACAGCGCCGCACGGCCGGCTTCGGCCACCCGCGGATCGCTGGCCAGACCGAGATAATCATTGCTGCAGAAGCTGATGCAGGACTTGCCGCCGACGCTCAAGCACACGCCATGGCTGCCGTCGATGACCCGGCGCTGGCGATACAGATCGGCGGCGCGCAGCCGTTCCAGCTCGTGACTCAGGCGGACATCGAGCAGCGAAGGCCCGACCACCGGAGCGTTCATTCGTCGCAGCAGGCCATCTGCGGGCTGCAGGCGTCGGCAGTCGCGACGTCCGCGTGATGATGGTCGAGATGGGCCGAGCCATCGACCCGCTGCTCGGTGCGCATGCCGAGATTGGCCAGCAGCGCGCGATCGCGGGCGTTCTGCGGATTGCTCGTGGTCAGCAGGCGCTCGCCGTAGAAGATCGAGTTGGCGCCAGCAAAGAAACACATCGCCTGGGTCTCTTCGCTCATCTGGGTGCGGCCGGCGGACAGGCGCACATAGCTCTGCGGCATCATCAGGCGGGCCACGGCGATCATCCGCACGAAGTCCAGAGGATCAAGCGGCGCGGCATTGGCGAGAGGCGTGCCTTCGACGGCCACCAGTTCGTTGATCGGCACCGATTCCGGATGCTGCGGCAGATTGGCCAGCGCGCGCAGGAACTCGACTCTATCCGTCTCGGACTCGCCCATGCCGACGATGCCGCCGCAGCAGACCTTGACGCCGGCTTCGCGGACATTGGCCAGCGTTTCCAGGCGATCGTCGTAGGTGCGGGTGCTGATGATTTCGCCGTAGAACTCCGGCGAGGTATCGAGATTGTGGTTGTAGTAATCGAGCCCGGCCGCGGCCAGGTTCTGCGCCTGCGAGGCTTTCAGCATGCCGAGCGTCACGCAGGTTTCCAGACCCAGGGCCTTCACTTCGCGGACCATCTCGGACACTTTCTCGATGTCCTTGTCCTTCGGCGCCCGCCAGGCCGCGCCCATGCAGAAGCGCGTCGCGCCATTGGCCTTGGCGTCAACGGCGGCCTTGATCACCTCGGCGAGCGGCATCAGCGGCTCGGCCTTCAGGCCGGTCTTGAAGCGCGCGCTCTGCGGGCAATAGCCGCAATCCTCGGGGCAAGCGCCGGTCTTGATCGACAGCAGGGTGGACAGCTGCACCGCATTGGGATCGAAATGCAGGCGATGAACGCTCTGAGCCCGGAACAGCAGATCGTTGAACGGCAGCGCGAACAACGCCTCGACTTCGGCGCGCGTCCAGTCATTGCGAACGGGAGCGCAGTCACCAGTGGGGAGGCTGCTGGGCGACGGCGCGAGGGCGAGCGACATTGGGGGGAATCCGGACGGTGAACGAGACGCGCAGTGTTTCCGCCACGGTCGACTGCTGTCAACCGAAAGGCCATCTTCATGGTTGACGTGATCGCAGCACTCAAGCGCTGGATCGTCCCCTCCGCCTGTTTGTTATGCGCCGGCCCGGCCGATCCGGGGACGATCTGCGATGGCTGCCGCAACAGCCTGCCGTGGAACCGCATCGCCTGTCCGGTCTGCGCCTTGCCGCTGGCCAGTGCGACCGCGCAGATCTGCGGAAGCTGCGCAACGGAGGCGCCGCATTTCGACAGTGCGCTGTCGGCATTTCGCTACCAGCCGCCAATTGCCGGGGCGATCGCCGGATTGAAGTACCACGCGCAGTTCCGGCAGTCGCGCTGGCTCGGTGGCGAACTGGCGGCGCTGGTCGCGGCCCGGCCCGAACCGTTTCCCGAGCTGCTGATTCCGGTGCCGCTGCACCCGAAACGCCTGCGCGAGCGCGGCTACAACCAGGCACTGGAGCTGGCGCGCGGCATCAACCGCGTGCTGGCGATCGACATCGACTGGCAAGCGGCGACGCGCATCCGCGAGACCTCCGACCAGATCGGCAAGCGCGCCGTCGAACGCCGCCGCGAAGTACGCGGCGCATTTGCCGTCGATGGGCGAATCGCCGGCCGCCACATCGCGCTGATCGACGATGTGATGACCACCGGCAGCACCGTCAACGAACTGGCCCGCGCCTGCCGGGCAGCCGGTGCTGCACGAATCGAGGTCTGGACGGCGGCGCGGGTGCCCTGAGGCCGCTCAGCGCAGATGGCGATCGAGAAAATCGGCGCCGCGCTGCACCGCCGCGCCATCCATCAGGAACGCGGCGATATGGCCAAGGCCGCGCAGCAGGTACAGCTCGTTGGGCACCCCGGCGGCGTCGAGTGCCGCCTGGTAATCCAGCGACTGATCGAGCGGCACCAGCATGTCCCAGGTGCCGTGATACAGAAACACCGGCGGATCGCCGGCCGTGACGTACGCGGCTGGCGAGGATTCACGGAACGCCACCGAGTTTTCGCTCCAGTGCTCGCCGAGGAAATTCGGCACCAGAGTGCCGCCGTGGAACTTGCGCAGGTCGGACGGGATGCCGCCGGCCACCACCACTTTCAGCCGCGCATCTTCGGCATAGAGCCGATCGCCAGGGCTCAAACCGCCGACCAGTGCCGCCAGATGGGCGCCGGCCGAATAGCCCCAGGCGCCGATGCGAGTCGGATCGACCTGATAGCGCTCGGCATTGGCGCGCAGCCAGCGCACCGCCTGCTGCACGTCCTCGACCGGCGCCGGAAACAGCGCATCCGGTACCAGCCGATAAGTGATGTTGACCGCCACATAACCACGCTTGGCGACCCGTTCAGCCAGTGATTCCACCTGCTCGCGGTCACCGCTTTTCCAGCCGCCGCCGTGGATGACCAGCACCGCCGGCCAGCGTTCGCCGGATGGCGGTGCGCCGCTCGGCGTGTAGACATCGGCGAGCAGCGCCTTCGGCCAGTTCGGCGGCGTGAACAGCTGGTCGCGCTGCACGCTGTAGCTACGCTCGACTCTGGCCGGCTGCGGCGCTTCGGGCTTGCCGATATGGCGGGCGCAGCCGCTGCTGAGCACAGCGGCCGGCAACAGCGCTGCGGATACGAGTTTGAGCATCATCGGGAAATTCGCGTCGGGGATTCCTTGCCACTACGGCCGATGCGGCAATCGGGATTCCAGGTTCTCAGGGATGCAGCCGCTGGACAAGAAAATCCATGCCGCTCGCCAAGGCATCCTTGCCGGCGGCACCGAGCGCATGCCCGGCTTTGGGCACCAGCAGCAAGGTGTTCGGCACGCCGGCGGCGGTCAGGGCATCACGGTAAACGGTGGCCTGCTCGGGCGGCACAGTGGTATCGGCGTCGCCATGAATCAGGAACACAGGCGGATCATCCGCGGAGACATGGGCAATCGGCGAAGCATCGATGAACACCTTCGAGTCTTTGCTCCAGCGCTCGCCCAGAAAGGCGGCGAGTGACTTGTTGCCGCCACCGCCATCGCGAAAGTCGGTCGGCGTGCCGACACCGACCACCGCCTGTACCCGCGCTTCCGGATCGAAATACGGGTCACCCGGACTCAGGCCGGCCTCGAGCGCTGCCAGGTGGGCGCCAGCCGACGAACCCCAGATCGCGATCCGTTTTGGATCGACGCCGATCGACGCCGCATTGGCACGCAGCCATCGCACCGCCTGCTGCACGTCCTGCAACTGAGCCGGGTAGATTGCGTCCGGCACCAAGCGATAGTCGATGGTCAACGTGACCAAGCCACGCGACGCGAGACGCTTGCCCAAGCCCTGAAGCTTCGTGCGATCACCCTTGTGCCAAGCACCGCCGTGCAGCGCGATCACGGCCGGCCGACCACCCGCCGGCGCCTTGCTGCTGGGCGTGAACAGATCGCCGGACAGAGCCGCTGGCCAGTTCGCCGGGGTGTAGACGACCTCTCGCTGTGCGGCTGCGGCGCCGCCGGCGGAGGAAGCCGCCACCTCGACATCGTCATCGCCATCTTCGGCCCCCTTTGCGTGGGCGCAGGCGATCAGCCCGCAAAGGCTCAGCAGGGCGGCGGCGAGCGGCAACCGGAACAGTGTGGCGATGGACATCGTGGAATCCTCGTTCAGAACGGCGGCAGCGAGACAGCGAGCCCCAGAAAGACCAGCGCACCGATGCGATTGTTTCCAACGAAAGCAGAAAAACAGGCGACGCGTTCTCGATGCCGCGCCTGCCAGAGCTGGTGCGCCGCGAAAATCGCCGCCAGCAGCAGGCCAGCGTAGTACGGCCAAGCCAGCGCGATCCGCCAACCGGCGAACGCCAGCAGCAACAGCGCGGCCGCTTGAAGCAGACCGACGATCAGTCGATCGAAACGGCCGAACAGGATGGCGCTGGACTTCACACCGATGCGCAGATCGTCATCCCGATCGACCATCGCATACAGCGTGTCATAGGCGATCACCCAGCACAGGTTGGCGGCCATCAGCAAGATCGACATCGGCCAGTCGACCGCGCCGGACACCGCTGCAGACGCCATCGGAATACCCCAGGAAAAGGCGATGCCGAGATGCGCCTGCGGCAAGCTGTGAAAGCGCTTGGCGAACGGATAGCTCGCCGCGAGCACGATTGCCGGCACGGTCAGCCACAGCGCCGCGGCATTCAGCGGCGCGGCCACGGCGAGCGAGATCAGACCGAGCACGACGAACAGGATCAGCGCTTCTTTCGGTGTTGCCCGGCCCGAGGCCAGGGGTCGTTGTCGTGTGCGCTCAACGTGGCCATCGAACTTCCGGTCGGCAAGATCGTTGATCACGCAGCCGGCGCTGCGCATCAGCACGGTGCCGGCGATGAAGATCGCCAGCAGCACGAGCGGTGGCAAGCCGCCGGCCGCGAACCACAGCGCCCAAAGAGTTGGCCACAGCAGCAGATAGATGCCGACCGGCTTGTCGAGCCGCATCAACTGGGCCCAGACCTGCCAGCGTTCCCGCAGACGTTCGCGAATCATCGAAGGGTAGAAATCAGAATTTCCGGATCAACACCACGCCAGCCACGATCAGCGCCGCACCGAGCACACGCCAGGGGTTGATCAGGTGCGGCGCAAAGCCGAGCAGGCCGTAGTGATCGAGCGCCAGCGACATGGTCAGCTGGCCGGCAACGATCAGCCCGAAGGTCAGCGCCACACCGAGCATCGGCGGCAGCACGATGCTCATGATCAGATAACCAACGCCCAACGTTCCGCCCGCCACCCATAGCCACCACGGCACCGACTGCGGACTTGCCGGCAGCGGCGCGCGCATCGCGATCAGGATCGCCAGCAGCAGCAAGGTGCCGGCCGAGAACGACACGAAGGCCGCCGCGAACGGATTACCGAGGTAACCGCGCAACTGGCCGTTGAGGCCGGCTTGCAAGGGCAAGACCGCACCGGCGACCAGCGCCAGCAGCATCGGAATCAGGGCTTTCATCGGCTCATTGTGCCAGCGGCGTCCCGCGCCTCGCCTTCAGACCTGCGCATAGCGATCCGCGTCGCCAATCCAGCGCGCGATCATTCGCTTCGCATCCTTCGGCGACTTCAGCCACCAGTCATCGGCCAGCTTCTGCAGACCCGGAATCAGGGCCGAATCGCGCACCGGGTCGGCGATCTTCATGCCGATCAGTCCGGTCTGGCGGCGGCCGAGCAGTTCGCCAGGGCCTCTGAGTTCGAGATCCTTCTGGGCGATGACGAAGCCGTCGGTGGTCGTGCGCATCACATCGAGCCGCGCGCGCGAACCTTCACCGAGCGGCGGCTGATACATGAGCAGGCACTGGCTGGCGGTGGCGCCACGGCCAACCCGGCCTCTGAGCTGATGCAGCTGCGACAAGCCCAGCCGCTCGGCGTTGTCGATGATCATGATGCTGGCGTTCGGCACGTCGACGCCGACTTCGATCACCGTCGTCGCGACCAGCAGTTGTGTGGCGCCGCTCTGGAAGGCACGCATCTGCGCTTCCTTTTCGGCAGCCTTCAAGCGGCCGTGAACCAGGCCGACCCGCAGCTCCGGCAGTTCCTCGCGCAGCTGGCGATAGGTTTCCTCGGCGGCCTGCGCCTGCAGCTCGGTGTTCTCCTCGATCAGGGTGCAGACCCAGTAGGCCTGGCGACCGAGCCGGCAGGCTTCGCCGATCCGCGCCAGCACATCGAAGCGGCGCTCGTTCGACAGCACCACGGTCTGTACCGGCGTGCGGCCGGGCGGCAGTTCGTCGATCACCGAGACATCGAGATCGGCGTAGACGGTCTGCGCCAGGGTCCGCGGGATCGGTGTCGCCGACATGATCAGCTGATGCGGCGTGACGCCGGCCGGGCCCTTGTCGCGCAAGGCCAGACGCTGGCCGACGCCGAAGCGGTGCTGCTCGTCGACGACGACCAGCGCCAGCTTCTTGAACTTCATGTCGCCCTGGAACAGCGCGTGAGTGCCGACCCAGACCGGCGTCTCGCCAGTCGCCGCGCGATGGAGGGCGGCATCACGCTCGGACTTCTTCATCTTGCCGGTCAACAGGCCGACATCGACACCGACCGCGTTCAGCCAGGCGGACAAGGTGCGCGCGTGCTGCTCGACCAGCAGTTCGGTCGGTGCCATCAGCACTGATTGCAGGCCGCTCATTGCAGCGCCGAGCATCGCCGCGGCAGCGACCACGGTCTTGCCAGAGCCGACGTCGCCCTGGATCAGCCGCAGCATCGGCTGGCCGGCGGCGAGGTCGTGAGCGATATCGGAAATCACCCGACGCTGGGCGCCGGTGAGCGCGAACGGCAGCTTTTCCTGCAGCTTCGCCGACGCCGGCAGCACTGCTTCGATACGCGCGCCGGGCGCGGCCTTGGTCTGCTTGCGCAGCAGGCGCATGCACAGCTGATGGGCCAGCAGTTCCTCGCGCATCAGGCGGATCTGCGCCGGATGGCGATCGAGCAGCAGATCGCCGAGATCGCGGCCGTCCGGCTCGTGCAGGGTGCGCAAGGCTGCGAGCGTCGCCGGGCCGCCCAGGCCTGGAAAATCAGCGATGTAATCCGGATCGTGCTGGGCCACGGCGAGCGCCTGCTTAATCAGCTCCCGGACTCGGGTCTGGGTGATGCCGGTGGTCAGGCCGTAGATCGGGGTCAGCCGGTCTTCTGGCGGCAGTTGCACGGCAGTCTCGGCAACCCGGTATTCGGGATGAACGATCTCCGCACCGCCGTTGCCAACCCGCACCGTACCGAAGGCACGTAGCCAATGGCCGGTGACCATCGCCGCTTTCTGCGCTTGGTTGAAATGGAAGAAGCGCAGCACCAGGCTGGCCCGGCCATCGTCGATGACCACACGCAGCCAGCGCTTGGCGCCGAAGCGCACCTCAGCCGATTCGATGCGGCCGCAGACCAGCGCTTCGGCGCCATGAACGACATCGCTGATCGGCACGATGCGGCGACGATCTTCATAGCGGATCGGCAGATGCAACAGCAGATCGCGCACGCGCTCCAGGCCGAGCGGCTTCAGCTTCATCGCGACTGCCGGGCCGGCGCCCTTGAGGAAGGTCAGCTCGGTATCAAGGGTCAACGCTGGCCGTTGACCCGGCCGTCGCTCTGGCCGTGACTGGCTGCGGGAATCGCTCATCACCGCGCGCGGCCGAGAGGGTTCTGGCTTAGCCGAGCACCATTACCGCATCCGCCTCGATGCGCGAGCCGCGCGGCAAGCTGGCAACACCGATCGCGGCGCGTGCCGGGAACGGTGCAGTGAAGTACTGAACCATGATCGCGTTGACCGTCGCGAAGTGGCCGAGATCGGTCAGGAAGATGTTCAGCTTGGCGATGTCGCCAAGGCCGCCGCCGGCAGCAGTGCAGACCGCACGCAGATTCTTGAACACCTGGTGGATCTCGTCCTCGATGGTCGCGTTGACCAGGGTCATGGTCGCCGCATCGAGCGGAATCTGGCCGGAGAGATAGACGGTGTCGCCGATCTTCACGGCTTGGGAATACGGGCCGATCGCGGCAGGCGCGTCATCGGTATGAATGATCTGGCGGGACATGCGGTTTCTCGTTCGTGGAGGCTGCAAGCTTGGGGTACAGGCCTCGATGATCGCTAGCCCGAACTACCCCTGAAATGCCCGCGACACTAGCGCGGTTGCGGTGCGCCGCGCCAGCCTGCGATCAGATGCGGATGACGCGCTGCACGGCTTCGAGCCGGCGCAGGCGACGCAGCACACGCGCCAGATGGACGCGATCGCGCACGGTGATCACGAAGCGCATTTCCAGCGCCGTGTCGCCGCCGCCGCGTTCCGGCATCTGCACGTTCTCGATGCCCGAGCCGCCACCGGCGATCTCGCCGGCAACACCGGCCAGCAAGCCGCGCCGGTTCTCGGCCTTGAGCTTCAGTTCGGCAAGGAAATCGCCCTGCACGCTCGGCGCCCAGATCAGCGGCACTCTTTCCTGTGCCGCGCCCTTGCGCGCCGACACATGCTTGCATTCGAGGCGATGGACGACGATGCCGCGGCCGATCGAGACATAGCCGCAGATTTCGTCGCCGGGAATCGGGTGGCAGCACTTCGCGTAATCGATGACCAAGCCTTCGGTGCCTTCCACGGCCAGCGGCACGCTTTCGCCAGGGATCGTCGCCGCACTGGGATCCGGCAGGAAGTGGCGCGCCACCAGCGGCGCCAGGCGGCTGCCGCTGCCGATCGAAACGTACAGGTCTTCGATGTCCTGCAGGCCGAAAGCCTTCAGAACGGCGCCGGTCGATTCTTCCTTGAGCACGGTCAGCGGCACATTCAGTTCGCGCAGCGCGATTTCCAGGAGGCGGCGGCCGAGGCGGATCGCTTCGTCTTCGCGCTGATTCTTCAGGAAGTTGCGGATGTGCTGCCGCGCCTTGACCGTCTTCACGTAGTTCAGCCAGGCCGCGTTCGGCCGGGCGTGACGCGCGGTGATCACTTCGATGGTCTGGCCGTTCTTCAGGATCGTGTTCAGCGGTTCCAGCTGTTGATCGATGCGCACGGCAACACAATGATCGCCGAGCTCGGTATGCACCGAGTAAGCGAAATCGACCGCCGTGGAGCCGCGCGGCAATTGCCGGATATGACCCTTCGGCGTGAACACGTAGACCTCGTCCGGGAAGAGATCGACCTTGACGTTGTCGATGAACTCCAGCGGCGCGGCGCCCGTCTGCGCGGCGAACAGGTTGCCGAGCCATTCGCGGGCACGGACCTGCGGCGCGCTCTGCGAGTCGTTCTTGCCGCTGACCGACTTGGTCACGCCCTTGGTTTCTAGCTTGTACTGCCAATGCGCGGCAATGCCGTTCTCGGCGATGTGGTGCATGTCGCGGGTACGGATCTGCACTTCGATCTTGCGACCCTGCGGGCCGATGCAGGTGGTGTGCAGGCTCTGGTAACCGTTGACCTTCGGGCTGGCGATGAAATCGTTGAATTGCTCGGAGATCGGCCGATAAGCGTGGTGGATCACGCCAAGCGCGCGATAGCAGTCATCAACCTTGGTAACCAGCACGCGAAAGCCGAGCAAGTCCATCACGTCGAGAAAGCGCAGGCGCTTGCGCTGCATCTTTTCGTAGATGCCGTACAGGTTCTTCTGCCGGCCGACGACGCTGGCGCCGATGCCTTCTTCCTTCAGCGCCCGCTCGAGCTTGTGCTCGATTTCCTTGATCAGACCCTTGGTGTCGCCGAGCCGGTCGTTGACCGCCTTGCGGAACACTTCATAGCGATTCGGATAGAGATTCTGGAAAGACAGATCTTCCAGTTCCATCCGCAAGGTATTGATGCCGAGACGCTGGGCGATCGGCGCATAGATCTCCAGCGTTTCCAGCGACACGCGGCGGCGCTTGGCCGGCTCGACGCCGTCCAAGGTGCGGACGTTGTGCAAACGATCGGCGAGCTTGACCAGGATCACGCGCAGGTCCTGCGCCATCGCCAGCAGCAGCTTGCGAACGTTCTCGGCCTGGCGCTCTGCACCGGACATGCCTTCGACTTTCTGGAACTTCGACACGCCATCGACCAACTCGGCGACATCGCGGCCGAACAGGCGGGCGATCTCTTCCTTGCCGACCGGGGTGTCCTCGATCACGTCATGGAGGATCGCGGCACAGAGCGTGGTCGCGTCGAGACGCATCTCGGCGAGGATCTTGGCCACCGCCAGCGGGTGATAGATGTACGGCTCACCGCTCGACCGGTTCTGGCCGGCGTGCATCTTGGCGCCGAATTCGTAAGCGCGGCGCACTTCGGAAATCTGCGGCGCCGGCAGATACTCCTCGAGGATCTTGGTCAGCGCTTCGATGCCGTACTCACGCGCGACTCTTTGCGTGCGAATGGCGGTGCCGATGCGCGTGATAACCGGGATATCCATGGTTTGAGTATAGACGCGGCTTGCACGGCCCCGGACCGTCGGCCACGAAAAAGGGGCCTTGCGGCCCCTGATCGTTGCAACGTGTGCGGGTGTCGCTTAGAGATCGAAGCTCGGATCGAGCGCTTCGAGTTCCATCTTCGGCTGCTGGATCGCGGGCAGATCGGCTTCCGAAAGCACACCGGTGTCGATGTAACCGTGAGCGATTTCCTTCAGGGAAAGCACGGTCGACTTGTGGTTGCCCCACGGCAGTTTGGCCTCGGCACCGCGGGCGAGCTGACGGGCGCGCTTGGCGGCGACCAGGGTCAGTTCGAACTGGTTCGGGATGCGGTCCAGACAATCTTCTACGGTTACACGGGCCATGGGCTTGTCACTCTTGTACTGCGGGAAGTCGCGGATTATAGCGGCGGAGCGAGAAGCGTGCCAGAAGGCGGCGCTTTGAGCTCGTCACTCACTCGTCGAGCAGGCTGGTGATCAGGTTTTCGTAACGCGCCTGCTGGGTCGCGCCGCGCATCCGGCGAGCGACGAAGATCGCCGCCATCTCGTCCAGCGCACGATCGAAATCGTGGTTGACCAGCAGGTAATCGTATTCGCCGTGGTGCGACATCTCGGCCCGCGCCGCGTGCATGCGTGCGGCGATGACTTCGTCCGTATCCTGACCGCGAGCACGCAGGCGCCGCTCCAGCTCGTCCGACGACGGCGGCAGAATGAAGACGCTCTGCACGTCCGAACGCCGGGCGCGAACCTGACGAGCGCCCTGCCAGTCGATGTCGAGGATCACGTCGATCCCCTGGCCCAGCAGTTCCTTGGTGCGGGTCAGGCCGGTGCCGTAATGCCGGCCGAAGACCTCGGCGTGCTCCAGGAAATCGCCGTGCTCGACCATCGCAGCGAACGCCGCGTCGTCGACGTAGTGGTAGTGCACGCCTTCCTGCTCGCCGGGCCGCGGCGTGCGCGTGGTGTAGGACACCGAGATCTCGGCCTTCCAGCCGCGCTCGGCAAGACGGGGCAGTAGTGCCCGGGTCAGGCTGGTCTTGCCGCCGCCACTGGGCGCCGACACGATCCATAAAGTTCCGGGGATCAGTGATTCGTTCAAGGTGTTTTGACTCTGTCGATGAGCAGCAAGCGGCGCGAAACAGGCAAGCCGGCCGTCGTCACTCGATGTTCTGAACCTGCTCGCGCATCTGCTCGATGATCACTTTCATCTCGACGGCGCAGCGGGTCATTTCGGCGTCCTGGGACTTGGACGACAAGGTATTCGCTTCGCGATTGAGTTCCTGCATCAGGAAATCCAAGCGGCGGCCGACCGCTTCTTCGCGAACCAGCGTATCGCGCACTTCGGTGAAGTGGCTGCCGAGCCGCGACAGTTCCTCGTCAACATCGAGACGCTGCGCGGCCAGCGCCGCTTCCTGCGCAAGGCGGGCGGGGTCGACGTCGACACCCAATTCGGCAATCTTCGCGCGTAGCCGATCAAGCCAGGCATCACGTACCTGCGGCGCCCGCACTTTCACTCTTTCAACCAGCACCGCCATGGCATCAAGGCGTTCGACCAGATACAGCTTGGTGCGCTCGCCTTCGCGACTGCGAGTGGCGGTGAAGTCATCGAGCGCGGCCTGGAACAGCTGCATGGCGTCCGCCAGCGGCACGGTAACGTCCGGCGCGCTATCGATCCTCACCACTCCGGGCCAGGCCAGTACCTGAATCGGGTCGGGCGCGGTCGAGGTCCGCAGCTGGCCAGAGATCTTTTCGACGGCAGCAAGCACAGCGGCAAGGCGATCGGTATCGATCTGCAGGCCGCCAGCCACGCCGTTATCCCGGCTGTAGCGCAAGCCGGCTTCAACCTTGCCTCGCCCGATACGCTGGGTGGCCAGTTGGCGCAGATCGTTTTCCATCGACCGGAACTCTTCCGGCAGCTTGAATTGCAGTTCAAGGTAGCGATGATTGACCGAACGGAGCTCCCAGCTCAGCCGTCCGGAAGGGTTTTGTTGTTCTGCTCGGGCATAGCCCGTCATGCTGCGGATCATGGATTTTTGTTCAAGTCGCGAGGCGAGCGTGCGGATTGTACTGGTGCTGCTGTGGTGCATGGGTTTGGCGGGTCAGACGGCGCTGGCGGCGCCGACGCTGAACTATCGCGTGGTGAGCGCTGAAGCCCATGACGCTACGGCGTTTACACAGGGGCTCGCCATTGCCGACGATCAGTTGATCGAAGGCACCGGCCTTTACGGACGGTCTCAGCTGACCGTCCGCGACCGCGCCTCCGGCAAGCTGCTGTATTCAACCAATCTGACAACCGGAGAATTCGGCGAAGGCGTGACCGTCGTCGGCGATCGAATCATTCAGCTCACCTGGATGAACGCGGTTGCCTACGTCTACGACCGAACCCTGAAGCCCGTCAGCAGTTTTCCGCTCAGCACCGAAGGCTGGGGGCTTGCTTACGACGGGCATCGGCTGATTCTCAGCGATGGCTCATCGCGTCTGCATTTTCTTGATCCGCTGACCTATACCGAGAACAGCCACGTCGACGTGACGGATCAAGGCCGGCCTGTCGATCAACTCAATGAGCTTGAGTTCGTCGACGGCCTGATCTACGCCAATGTCTGGCAAAGCGACCGCATCGCAATCATTGATCCGGAATCGGGAGTCATCCGGGCGTGGCTCGATCTCGCGGCCCTGAAGGGCAAGCTGTCCCACGGCAGCGGCTGGAGCGAGCAGGACTTCGTGCTCAACGGTATCGCCTTGATTCCGAAAACCGGACATCTGCTGGTTACCGGCAAGTGCTGGCCGCTGATGTTCGAACTGGCGGTCGATAACCACCGCTTGCGGCACCGGAAGAGATAGGTCGGAGCTTTTCAGGGCGATTGTGCGGCAGCAACTGATTTGTCGTAGTCACGCACAGATTGCGGTAATTATTTTTACCTGGGCTCCCGAATTTTTCTTTCTTGTTTTACTGGAAACTGTCTTAGCTGCTATAAATCCTCACGATTCAACGATGAG
>NZ_CAISIQ010000443.1 GCF_903885465.1 uncultured Nevskia sp. | reverse complement strand
TGGGTCAGCTCCACCGAGCTGACCTGCCGGCTCTTGATCAACTGCGACAGCGCAGTGACCGGCCAGAACGCCACGGCTTCGAGATTGGCCGGGCGCTTCAGCGCCGCCGTGGTGCTGAAGCGCAGAGGTGCGGCCTGGCGATCGATCTTCATGCCGGCGGTGATCGGGCTGAAGTAGAACGGCGGGCCGACATCGTTCGGAATCGGCGTCGCCCGCACTTTCTGCATGCGGCTCAGGCTCTGGTTGACCTGCTTGACCATGCCTTCGTACTCGGCATCGCTGAAGGCGAGGCCGGAGAGCCTGGCCGCGTCCTTGATCATCGCCGCAGTGATCGCAGTGCTGTCGGAGGTTTCCATCTGCGCCCACAGCACGCCGGGCAGCAAGGTGGCGGACAGTCCCAGGGTCGAGAAGCTGGCGAGGAAGCGGCGGCGAGTGGCGGCGGGAAGTGTCATGGCGGGGCTCTTCGACGGATCAGCGCAGCGGCCCGAAGGCCGGTGGCGCAAAGCGGTGATGGGTCGCTGATTCGTAGGCGGTGCCGACCTTGATCAGCACCGGCTCCTCGCCTTGTCCGGCGAAGAAGGTGATCGAGATCGGCAGCGGGTGCTTGAGCGTGGTCTGCGGGGTTCCCGGCGCCAGCACCGGCACGTAATCGGTCTTGTCGGCGTTCAGCGCGTACTGCGGTTCGACGATCGTCGTCGTCACGCCGACCGGCACTGCGATGCGCGGAATCTGGAAGAACGGGCTGATGCTGTCGAGGCTGATCGAGCCGACATTCGGGCCTTGGATCTTCGGCGTCGGCACCGTGTTTTCCGGGTGCACGAAAACATCGATCTTGTTCTCGTACATCACCCGCAGCAGCGCGAGACGCGCAACGTGGCTGCGGGCGAGGGCGTCGGCCTTGCCGGCCTGTTCGTGGCCCTGCCACTGCACCCAGTTCTTGGCGCCGGCCAGCGATTTGTCCTCGCGGAATCTGGCGTTGGCGACCCAATCACCCCAGTTCTTGATCCGGGTATCGCCCCGGTCGATCAGATAACGATCGATATCGAAGGCGAGATCCGCGCACAGCGCCGGCTGGCAGGGCACGGCGCCGAAGCTTGCGAAGTTGGTGATGTTGACGGCATCGGTCAGCGGCGCCTGGCGCTTGCTGAGCTTGAGCAGATAAGCGTAGGAGGTGACGTCATAGCCCGGTACCTCGAAAACCAGCTTGCCGGCCTTGTCGCGGCGCTGGAAGATTTCCGGCATCGCCCAGGGCAGCAGCTCGGACAATGCATCGGAGAAGGTGTACTTCAGGTCCGGCACGCTGGGGTCGTCCGGATATTCCGCGGCGCGCATCTCGACCAGTTCGGCACCCCGCTGATCGCGCAACACGCGCTTGATCTCGGCATCGATCTGATCGGAGATCGCCACGTGGTTCGCGGTCTTCTTGATCATGTGTTCGCGGACGATGGCGATGCGCAGGCCCTTCAGCGGCTTGGCATCGCTTTTCAGCTGCGCATCGCCGGCGATGAAGCTGGCGTAGGGCTGATCAGGCACCAGTGACTTCGGCACCGACGTGAAGGGATCGCGCGGATCGTAGTAGCCGCTGACCGGGTCCTTGACCGCATCAAGCACCTTCACCGCATCGGCCAGGGTGCGGGCATGGATGCCGGCGCGATCGTTGAACCACTGGTAGCCGATGCCGCCGTTGTCCGGCAGCAGGCCCTTGGTGGTCAGCAGGGTCGCGATGCCGTTGCGCGAAGCCGGCCCCTGACATGACGCACCGGACTGCTCGCAGATGCCGATCGCGACGAGGTTGGCGGATACCGCGACACCAGAGCCACCGCTGGAACCGCGCGAGACGCGCTCCGTGTCATAGGGATTGCAGGACTGGCCACCCCAGGAGCCGTGCGTCTGGCCACCAGCGACGAAGTTGTAGCGCGCCTTTGCCGGGCCACCCGGATCGCCCGGCCCGCCGTTGAATTCATGAGCGACAGACTTCGCATAGATGATCGCGCCCTTGGCCCGCAGTTGGGCAACGATGGTCGCGTCGTGCGGCGGCACATCCATCGCGAAGTTGACGTCGTTGTTCGCCGTGGTCCGCATGTCCTGGGTGTCGTACGGATCCTTCACCGCCGTGGTGATGCAATACATCGGCATCGCCGCGAGATCGGGCTTGGCACCGAACTGCGCATCGAGCTCCGCCGCGCGTTCCAGCGCGTCCGGCAGCTTGCGGAAGGCTTCGCAGACTGCCGGCGCACCGGCCGGCAACGCGCCCTTCGAGGGATGGCGATCGAAGTCGCCCTTGCAGGTCACCGAACGCTCGCCGCGGATGTTCAGCGTTTCCAGCGCGTTGACCTGGCCGGCATCCGGCATGCCGACCCGCATGCCGTTCTGGGCGAGGACAGCAGGGTCCGATACCGTCGCTTGCATCCGCCCGAACTCGAGCGGCAAGCCCTTGTACTGGCCCAAGTCCGGGAAGATCGTCGAGGCCTTCACCGTGCTGGTCGGGAAGTGCAGCGGCGCGCCGGCGCGGACATAGCCGTTCGCCGCCGGAATCTTCTTGCCATCGGCCGTGACCAGCGCCGTGCAGACGCCGTTGTAGGCGCGAGCGCGATCGATGTAGGCCTGGACGACACCGACGCAAGTGGTCTTGCCAGACGTGATCGCGGCCTGGGTGTCGGCGATGCTGGCTTCCTGGACATCGAACTTGGCGGCTGCTGTCGCTGCCGTGCTGGTGATCAGCAGCAGTGCCGTCAGAAGCTGGCTCACGCCGGGAAGTGATGCCGTGCTGGACTTGATCAAGACGAAGCTCCCGCGTGAGCTGGCCGGATGGCCGTGACATCTGCTCAGACGGGTGTGGGGAGGCGTCCCCCACCTTGGAGTGATGAGGAGGGATGAACGTCAACAGCCGAAGCGGAAGTCACGGCGGCCCATCAAGAGCACAGCCACATCAACAACCTCATTCCAGAACGACGTCATTCCGGCGGAAGCCCCTGAAATTGTCTGGGCCAGAGTCGGGGCATTCGCGCGTGACCCTCCGGATACCGGCTTTTGCCGATATGACAGCGGATTTTATTTACGGCCCTTCGCTTGCAGGTTTCCAGTTGAGCCATCCGCCAAGGTGGCTGCCTGCACAGTCACCGCTTACCACTGAGTGGAAAACTTGCCATCAAGCCGATCCCCTTGGACTGCCCGAACTTCCAGTGGCCGAGCTTGAGTTTCCCGGGGGTGGGGTAGTCGAGGTTCCAGACGATCGGTTGGGCTTTGGGGGAGACGGTGAGTTCGTCAGCGGTGGACGATGACTCTGTTGTCAGCGTTCGATGCAGCGAACGTGGCTCGGTGGCCGGCGTGGCGATAATGCTGTTTGCGGGTTTTCCCCAGGGTTTCAGGGCCTTGATTCCTTCCAGCATCGAGCTTGCGTGAACGGTGATGTTGCTACCGGCTTTCGGCGCGTGCGGCTTGGGCAGTTCGCGTGCTTCGGCGGGGGCCATCGCGAGGACGAGCAGGACGCCAATGATCTGGTGGCGGATGTGCAGCTTGGAGACGTCGATCGGGTAGGTCATTTCTGCGAGCTCCGGGTCCGGGAGAGCTGTGGAAGGGCTGGTCGACCAACCGCGAAAGCAAGCGCCGATCCCGACCTGCGCGCATTGCATCGTCGATGCCGATTTCGAATGGTTCGGCGCTCGTTCGCGCGGTGGCGATGCCGGCTGAATTTCGTCGCCAGGCAGCGCCTGGACGGCGTCGATGTCCGGCTCGCCTGCGGACACTGTCCGGCGTCTGTCCGCGGACACTTTCGCCAAGCCGGCAGAAAGTCACTTTAATCAACAAAAACATACCAATAGACCCGTTGTCCAAGCCGGCACGGCGTTTGCGCTAACTAGCCTGCAATCGGAACGGGAGAGTCGCGATGCACAAGCGGATCGGGGTGATGGTGCTGGGTCTGGGATTGAGCTTGCCGGCGCTGACGGCGGTGGGCAGCCGGATGATTCTCAGCGGCCAGATCGATGCCGTTGCGGCGTCGGCAACAGCGGTGAAGCGGACGGAAGCCAGGCCGGAGATCCGTGTCGGTGGTGCAGAAGTTCCACACCCCGGCGTGCCTTGCCGGCGCAGTGCCGGTGATGCCTTGCCGGAAGCGGCGCCGAAGTACGACGGCATGGCGCCGAAATCCGGCTGCAATCTGCGGTTGGTCAAGCGCCGGCCGGGCGACGCGATGATCTGGGTCTGAAGCCTTCCTGAGCTCGGGGCCCGGCGCCCCGCCAACAAATTCTTTCAACGATCGCCGTCCATGCACGGTGATGGAGACCGCATGTTTCGTGAAACCACAGCGCAGGATCGCGTGATCGCCGCAGCACCTGTCTGGCGGCGCCGTGCGCCGTGGCTGGCAGCGGCTGTGCTGCTGCTGATCGTGCTGGTGTTTGCGCTGCCGGCGGCGCGTCGCCTGCTGACAGCGGAAGCCACGGCCAGCCTGGCGCGGCTTAATGTGGCGACGGTCGAACGCGGCGATTTCGTTCGCGATATCGCCGCCGAAGGCCGCATCGTCGCAGCGGTGAGCCCGACCTTGTACGCACCGGCCGCCGGCATCGTGCAGCTGCGGGCGCAGGCCGGTGACCGGGTCGAGCAGGATGCGGTGATCGCGGTCATCGACAGCCCGGAGCTGAGCAATCGGCTGGCGCAGGAACAGTCGCAGCTGGCAGCGCTCGATATCGATTTCCAGCGCGCGCGGCTGCAGGCGCGTCGTCAGCAGATGACTGTGCAGGAATCGGTGGATCGCGCCGAAGTCGATCGCAAGACGGCGATGCGCGAAGTCGAGCGCAGCCGCAAGGCTTACGAGCAGGGCGCGTATTCGGAGCTGCAAGTGCTGCGTAACGAGGACGCCTTGGAGAAGGCCGAGTTCGCGCTGAGCCGGGCCAAGGAAGACCTGCTGATGGAGCCGGAGCAGATCCGTTTCGATGTCGAATCGAAGAAGCTGGCGCGTGATCGTCAGCAACTGCTGGTCGGCGATCTGGCGCGCCAGGTCGGGCAGTTGAGCCTGAAGGCGCCGGTGGCCGGGCAGATCGGCCAGTTGCTGATTGCCGAGCGGGCCAGTGTTGCGCGCGACACGCCGCTGCTGACGGTGGTCGATCTGAGCCGCCTGGAACTGGAAATCAAGGTGCCGGAAAGCTTCGCCCGCGATCTGGCGACGGGCATGCCGGCGCAGATCAGCGGCGGCGGCAAGCAGTGGCCGGGTGAGTTGAGCGCGGTATCGCCCGAAGTGGTGGCCGGCCAGGTTTCGGCCCGGGTGCGCTTCAGCGGCGCGCCGCCGGAAGGCCTGCGCCAGAACCAGCGGCTGTCGGCGCGCGTGCTGCTCGATGAGCGCAAGGACGTGCTGACTGTGCAGCGCGGCCCCTTCCTCGATTCCGGTGCCGGCCGTGTTGCCTATGTGATCCGCGGCGACATCGCCGAACGCACGCCGATCGAAGTCGGCGCTACCAGTCTCAATCGCGTCGAAATCCTGTCCGGCCTGGTGGCCGGCGACCGGATCGTGATTTCCGGGACCGACGATTTCAAGAGTGCGGCGCAGGTCGTCCTGCACTGAGACCCGAACTGAACAACGGAGCAAAGCCATGCTGAAGATGAATCACCTGTCCAAGGTCTACCGCACGCATCTGATCGAAACCCACGCGCTGCGCGATTTCTCGATCCACGTTCGCGAAGGCGAGTTCGTGGCCGTCACCGGGCCGAGCGGCTCGGGCAAGACCACCTTCCTGAACATTGCCGGCCTGCTGGAGGAATTCACCGGCGGCGAGTACTTCCTCGATGGCGTCGACGTGCGCGGCATGAACGACGCGGCGCGCTCGAAGCTGCGCAACGAAAAGATCGGCTTCATCTTCCAGGGCTTCAATCTGATTCCCGATCTGAACCTGTTCGACAACGTCGATGTGCCGCTGCGCTATCGCGGCTTCAATGCAGCGGAACGCAAGCGGCGCATCGAGGACGCGCTGGCGCGGGTCGGACTGTCGGCGCGCATTCGCCATTACCCCTCGGAGCTGTCCGGAGGTCAGCAGCAGCGGGTGGCGATTGCCCGCGCGCTGGCCGGCTCGCCGAAGATCCTGCTCGCCGATGAGCCGACCGGCAATCTCGACACCCAGATGGCGCGCGGCGTGATGCAGCTGCTGGAGGAACTCCACGCCGAAGGCGCGACCATCCTGATGGTCACCCACGATTCCGAACTGGCTGCCCGCGCCCAGCGCAACGTTCACGTGATCGATGGCCAGGTCGTCGATATCCATGCCGAACCGCGCATGCGCGGGCTCGGTGTGGTCGCAGCACTTGCGACGCACGGCTGAAGAGAGACCACGATCATGTTCGGCTACTACCTGAAACTGGGGCTGAAAAGCCTGCGTCGCAACCCGGTGCTGACCGCGCTGATGGTGTTCGGCATCGCCCTCGGCATCGCCGCGAGCATGACCAGCTTCACCGTGTTCTATCTGATGGGCGGCGACCCCATTCCCTGGAAGAGCGATCGCCTGCACGCCGTGCAGGTCGACAACTGGGACGCCAACGAAGCCTTCGATGACAAGGGCCGTCTGCCGGATCAGATGACCTATATCGATGCCAAGGCGCTGATGACTGCGGCGAAGGCCGATCACCAGGCGGCGATGTTCAAGGTGGCGCTGCCGATCCAGCCGGACAACCGGGACGTGAAGCCTTATCTGGAGATTGGCCGTGCGACCTACGCCGATTTCTTTGCGATGTTCGAGCCCCCATTCAAGTACGGCGGGCCGTGGAATGCCGAGCAGGATGCCAACAGTGCGCGAGTCACGGTGCTCACCCAGGAAACCAACGAAAAACTCTTCGGCGGCGCCGATTCGGTAGGCCGCACGGTGCGCTTCAACAACGTCGAATACACGGTGGTCGGCGTGCTGGCTTACTGGCAGCCACGGATCAAGTTCTACGATGTGACCAAC
>NZ_CAISIQ010000442.1 GCF_903885465.1 uncultured Nevskia sp. | reverse complement strand
GCTGGTGGATCGCGCGGCGGATGCCCACAAGTCGGCGGCTTACCTGCGGCTCAATCCCAATGGTCTGCTGCCGGTGTTGCAGGATGGTGAGCTAGTGCTTTACGAGACCGCGGCGATCCTGTTGCATCTGGTGGATACGCATCCGCAAGCGGGCCTCTGCCCGCCGCTGGCGTCGCCCGAGCGGGCGCAGTTCTACAAGTGGCTGATGTGGCTGACCAACACGTTGCAGGCCAATCTCATCCTGTACTTCTATCCCCACCGCTACGTGGACCAGGGCAACGAGGCAGGCGTGGCTCAGGTGCGTTTTCACACGCAGCTGCGCATCGGCTCGATGCTCGAACAGCTCGACCAGTTGCTGGCCGCTCACGCGGGGCCATGGATACTGGGATCGACCTACAGTGCGCTCGATCCTTTCGTCTTCACGCTGTCTCGCTGGACGCGCGGCTTCACCGGGCCTGCAAGCAAGCCTGCCCGCGACTATCCTCACCTCGGCCCTTATCTGCGGCGAATGCTGGAGCGCCCTGCCGTGCAGCAGGTCCTCGCAGCGGAGCAGCTACAGCAACCCTGGATCTGAGGCTCCAAGCTTGCCTCCCCAAAGGCTCGCTACAACCAGGAGGACTGACGATGCCCAAGAACACCATCTGCCTGTGGTACGAGCATGACGCGGAAGCGGCCGCAGGCTTCTATGCGAAGACGTTTCCCGACAGCGCCGTGACGGCGGTACATCGGGCGCCGTCCGATTTTCCCGGCGGCAAGGCCGGCCAGGTGCTGACCGTCGAGTTCACGGTCTGCGGCGTGGCCTGCATGGGCCTCAATGGCGGGACTGCCTTCCAGCAATCCGAGGCGTTCTCGTTCCAGATCGCCACCGACGATCAGGCGGAAACCGATCGTTACTGGAATGCGATCGTCGGCAATGGTGGCGCCGAGAGCGCCTGCGGCTGGTGCAAGGACAAATGGGGCCTGTCATGGCAGATCACCCCGCGCGTGCTGACCGAGGCGATGGCCAAGGGCGGTGATGTGGCGCAGCGCGCGTTCGCGGCGATGATGGAGATGCGGAAGATCGATGTCGCGAAGATCGAGGCGGCGGTGCGCGGTTAGGCGTCCGTTTGATCAGGTGGACGCTGTCGCGGGCCAGAGCGCTTTTGTTCAACTGCTGATCCACACATTCGTCATCCCCGCGCAGGCGGGGATCCAGTTTTGACGCCAGCCTTCCGCTGGAAGCCTGTGAACGGGATTCCCTGAGTTCACAAACGAAATGCAACACCCTGAGAGCTTGCTGGGGGTGTTGCGATGGGAACGAAGTTCAGTCAATTTGGGTTGGAAGCGCGGTGTGAAATTGCCCGAAGGCGCGCAGCCGGTGAATCGCTGCGGCAAATCGGGGCAGCTCTGGATTGCTCGGCGTCGAGCGTATCGCGGGAATTGACGCGCAACGCGGCGAAGGCCGGCTACCAGCCGGTCTATGCCGACGAGCAGGCTCATGCGCGGCGCTGGCACGGCAGCCGTCTGCTGCGGGATGCGGCCCTTCAAGCTGAAGTCCTGGGCGGTCTGTCGCGAGGCTGGTCGCCGGAACAGGTGTCGGCGCATCTGACGGGGCAGATCAGCTACGAAAGCATTTATCG
>NZ_CAISIQ010000441.1 GCF_903885465.1 uncultured Nevskia sp. | reverse complement strand
CTGCTGCTGTTCGTGATCACCTTCATCGTGCTGGCGATCGCTCGCTACATGCTCTATCGCCTCAAGCAGAAAGCCGGATAAGCCGCCATGCAGCCCCAACCCGACAAAATGGCGTTCAACATGGCGATGTACAACCGTCGCCGCTTCGTCAGCCGCCTGCTGATGGTGCTGTCCTGGGCGGCCGCAGTCTCCGGCATGTTCGTGCTGCTGCTGATCCTCGGTACCCTGGTGTACCGCGGCGTCGGTGGTCTCAATCTCGCGGTGTTCACCGAGAACACGCCACCACCTGGCAGTGCCGGCGGCATCCTCAATGCGATCTTCGGCAGCGTGGTGATGACTCTGCTCGGCACCGCGCTGGGCACGCCGATCGGCATCCTCGCCGGCACCTACATGGCCGAGTACGGACGCAACACCTGGCTGACCACGATCGTCCGCTTCATCAACGACATCCTGCTGTCGGCGCCGTCGATCGTCATCGGCCTGTTCGTCTATGAAGTCATGGTGGTGACCATGGGGCACTTCTCGGCCTGGGCCGGCGGTGTCGCGCTGGCGCTGCTGGTGCTGCCGGTGGTGGTACGTACCACCGAGGACATGCTGCTGCTGGTGCCGGATGGCCTGCGTGAAGCGGCTGCTGCGCTCGGTTCGCCGCGCTGGCTGGTGATTTCCAAGGTCTGCTATCGCGCCGCCAAGGCCGGCATGGTGACCGGCGTGCTGCTCGCCATTGCCCGTGTCACCGGCGAGACCGCGCCGCTGCTGTTCACCGCCCTCAACAACCAGTTCATGTCCACCGACATGAACGCCCCGATGGCCAATCTGCCGGTTGTCATCTTCCAGTTCGCACTGAGTCCCTATCCTGAGTGGCAGCAGCTGGCCTGGACGGCAGCGCTGCTGATCACGATGACGGTACTGATCCTGAACATCGGTGCCCGCGCGCTGTCGACCCAGAACACGAAGAAGAACTGACGCCATGACCGAAGCAAACTCCGCTCAGATTTCGACGCAGAGGCCGTATCTGACGCCGCGCGATACCAATGCGCCCAAGCTGCCGATGAACGAGAAGGTCTCGGTGCGCGACGTCAATTTCTACTACGGCGACTACCGGGCGCTGAAGTCGATTTCGATGCCGATCTACGACAAGAAGGTCACCGCGCTGATCGGCCCTTCCGGCTGCGGCAAGTCGACCCTGCTGCGCATCTTCAACCGCATGTACGACCTCTACCCGAAGCAGCGGGCGGAGGGAGAAATCCTGTTCGAAGGCAAGAACCTGCTCGACCCGAAACAGGATCTGAACCTGCTGCGCGCGCGCATCGGCATGGTCTTCCAGAAGCCGACGCCGTTCCCGATGTCGATCTACGACAACATCGCCTTCGGCATTCGCCTGTACGAAAAGGTGCCGAAGTCCGAGCTCGACGATCGCGTCGAAACCGCGCTGAAGCGTGGCGCGCTGTGGGACGAGGTGAAGGACAAGCTGAACCAGAGCGGCCTCGGTCTCTCCGGCGGCCAGCAGCAGCGCCTATGCATCGCCCGCTCGATCGCCGTGCGCCCGGAGGTGCTGCTGCTCGATGAGCCGACGTCGGCGCTCGATCCGATCGCCACTGCCAAGGTCGAAGAACTGATCTATCAGCTGAAGAGCGATTACACGATCTGCATCGTCACCCACATCTTGCAGCAGGCCGCGCGAGTCGCCGATTTCACGGCTTTCATGTACCTCGGCGAACTGGTCGAGTTCGGTGAAACCAGCCAGGTGTTCACCAAGCCCAAAGAGTCGAAGACCGAGGATTACATTACGGGTCGATTTGGGTGAAACAGCACAGCGAGCACTGCTCGCTGTGCTGTTTCACG
>NZ_CAISIQ010000440.1 GCF_903885465.1 uncultured Nevskia sp. | reverse complement strand
GACGACCTCGTGGCCATCCTGGCTGAGCAGTCCATTGCCGGACAGCATCATCGTCATCAGGTACTCGTTGCGCGGCGAGCGGCGCACCTGTTCCCGGCTGCGTTGCCAGGACTGGAACGGTGCCGACACGTCGAACACGGTCGCGGCCCCCAGCACGGATACCGAGACGCGCGCATCGAAACGTTCGTCGTCATCGCTGCTGCCATGGGCCAGTGCCACGTTCTGACACATCAGCGTCTGCCAGAAGGGAAAGCGACTCTTGGCGCTCAAGGACGCCGTGCGATAAACCGTGGTCATCTCGCGTTGATCTCCGCTGACGCTAGCCCGCACCGAATCGGCGCTCGCGACTTGGGCGAGCTGCCTGTAGCGAAAGCCGCTTCTGCCTCCGCTCGCGGCCGAGTGTATGCCAAGGCAGCGGAGCTGCGGCTCGGGCATCTGCCTCGTCGATACGGCAATGGCGCCGACACAGCGAGTGATTCCTTGCGCTTTGGCAGTCCGGTGCAAATCGTGGCAAGCCGCGTCAAGCCTTGCGCCTCGCAGCACCGTAGCGTGTGAGCGGCACAGCTGCCGACAGAGCAGCTCATCGCCGATGCGAACGAGAGAGGAGAGAAGACATGGCTTTTGATTTCAACGTGGCCGAAGCGTTTTCGCTGAAGGGCAGGATCGCGCTGGTCACCGGCGCGGCGTCCGGCATGGGCGAGCAGTTCGCCCATACCTTGGCTGGGGCAGGCGCGACGGTAATCTGCGCATCGCGGCGCAAGGACCGTATCGAGAAAGTCGCTGCGGACATCGTCGCGGCCGGCGGCCAGGCCGTGGCGATCGAACTGGACGTGGGCGACAGCGACAGCGTCAAGCGCGTCTTCGAGCATGCGCAGCGCGAGGTCGGTCTGGTCGACGTGTTGGTCAACTGCGCGGGCCAGCTCGACTTCATGCCGTTCACCGACATCGGCGACGAGGCCTGGAACAACCTGATCAACGTCAACTTCACCGGCATGATGCGCATGTGCCGCGAGTTCGCGCGGCGGCTGATCGAGGCCGGCAAGCCCGGCTCGATCGTCAACATCACCTCGACGACCGGCATGCAGGTGATGCAATACGTCAGCTGCTACGGCAGCGTGAAGGCCGCGACCAATCAGCTGACGCGGCAGATTGCTGCCGAATTGCTCGACAAGAACATCCGCTGCAACGCGATTGCGCCGGGCTATTTCATGACCGAAATGTCCGAAGGTTTTCTGGCCACCGATGCAGGCAAGGCCGTCGCCGACAGCCTGCCGACGCGCCGCGTCGGCAACGTGCGCGAACTCAGCGGCGCGCTGCTGCTGCTGGCCAGCGAGGCTTCGTCCTTCATCAATGGCGTGGTGCTTCCGGTGGATGCCGGGCAGGTGATCCAGTTGAAGTGATCGCCAACGTCGCGATCACCTTACATCCCCCCAAAAATGAACAATAGCGAGGAGAACAGCATGAGCATCGAAGAGAACAAGAAGATCGTCGCGCGCTTCTGGACAGCATTTTCGGCTGCGGATATCGAGGCCGCATCGTCATTGATCAGCGACGATGGCTTCACCTGGTGGATTGCCGGCAAGCCAGGGAAGTTTCCGCTGGCGGGCAAGCGCAGCAAGGCCGAGTTCTTCGATCTGCTCAAGGGCGTTGCGGCCAATTCCGAGAACGGGCTCAAAGTGACGCCGCTTGCCTGGACCGCCGAAGGTGATCGCGTCGCTTTGGAAGCCGAGTCCTATGGCGTGTTCGGCGGCAAGGTCTACAACAATTTCTATCACCTGCTGCACATCGTTCGCGACGGCAAGATCCAGTCGGTGAAGGAGTACATGGACACGATGCACGCCAACGAAGTGCTCTGCGGTCAATAGCGATGGATCACATCGGGGAGATGACCGTGGAAACAAGAAGCGTCGCAGTACTCGGAGCCACCGGCGGTCTCGGTGAAGCGGTGGTCAGGCGCATCGCAAGGCGGGCGCCGGTAATCGTCGGCTACAACGGCAATCAGAAGAAGGCCGATGCACTGGTCGGCCTGATCACCGCTGCAGGCGGCAAGGCGGTTGCGGTACAAGCGGACATGACCAGCGACGCGGCGGTGAAGCGCTTCGTCGAACAGTCCGCGTCGCACTGGAACGGGCTCGGTGCCATCGTCTCGATGACCGGCCCGGCGCTGCCGCTGGGCTCGGTCGCCGAGATGCCGGAAGCGGATTTCCGCCGCGTCTACGAGACCGACGTGTTCGGCTCTTTCCGCTTGCTCAAGCATGGCGCTGCCGCGCTCAAGGCTGCGGGCGGCGGCTGCATGGTGCTGTGCGCCACCACGGCGGCACTGCGCGTTCTCGAGAACGACGGCATGT
>NZ_CAISIQ010000439.1 GCF_903885465.1 uncultured Nevskia sp. | reverse complement strand
TTTCGATGTCGCCGGGCTTGTTGGCGTCGTAGAAGATCAGCGGATGCAGGTTGCCGTCACCGGCATGAAACACGTTGGCGCAGAGCAGACCGAACTCGGCGGAGTGATCGGCGATCTTGCGCAGCACCTCGCCGAGATAGCGGCGCGGAATGGTGCCGTCCATGCAGTAGTAATCCGGCGTGATCCGGCCCACCGCCGGGAACGCGGCCTTGCGGCCGGCCCAGAGCTTGAGACGTTCGGTTTCATCCTTCGAGGTGCGCATCGCGGTGGCGCCCGCGGCCAGCAGCACGGCTTCGATGCGCTCGATCTCGTGCGCCACTTCTTCGGGCGTGCCGTCGCTTTCGGCAAGCAGGATTGCTTCGGCATCGAGTGGATAGCCGGCGTGGACGAAATCTTCGACGGCGGCGATCGCCAGCTTGTCCATCATCTCCAGCCCGGCCGGAATGATGCCGGCGGCGATGATCGCAGCGACACCCTGCCCGGCCTGTTCGACGCTGTTGAAGCAGGCCATCACCACCCGCGCTAGTTGCGGACGCGGCAGCAGTTTGACGGTGACTTCGGTGACCACGCCGAGCAGACCTTCGGAGCCGACCAGCAGCGCCATCAGGTCATAGCCCGGCGCATCCGGCGCTTCACCGCCGAGTTCCAGCAACTCGCCATCGGCCATCAGCACGCGCGCGGCGACGACGTTGTGCACTGTCAGGCCGTACTTCAGGCAGTGCACGCCGCCAGAGTTCTCGGCGACGTTGCCGCCGATCGAGCAGGCGATCTGGCTCGAAGGATCGGGCGCGTAGTACAAGCCGTGCGGCGCGGCGGCTTCGCTGATCGCAAGGTTGCGGACGCCGGGCTGCACGCGTGCGATGCGCGCCAGCGGATCCAGTTCGACGATGCGATTGAGCCGCGCCAGCGACAGCAGCACGCCGCCTTCTTCCGGCAACGCCCCACCGGCCAGCCCGGTGCCGTGGCCACGCGCGACCACCGGAACGCTGCGCGCATGACAGATGCGCAGCACGGCGGCGACCTGGGCTTCATCGACGGGAAGCGCAACGCACAGCGGCAGCCGCCGGTACATCGACAGGCCATCGCATTCGTAGGGCCGCATCTGCTCGACGGTGGTCAGCAGCGCGCCTTTCGGCAGCACGGCGCTCAGCGCCGCAAACAACTCGGCGGCGTCGATCAGCAATTCGCGGGTGGGCGCGTTCATCGCCGGAGTCTAGCCGGCCGCTGGCGCAAACCAAATATGAACGGAAAGCAGTTGGGGAACGCTTACCCGGCCAGTTGCCGATCGAGCGCGAAGCTGCGTGGGCTCAAGGTACCGGCCGGATCGTGGCGGCGCTTTGCTGCGATCAGTGCCGCGCGCACCTCGGCTGGCGCGCGGGCGATGAACTCGTCGCCCCACTTGGTGCCGACGCCATGCTCGGCGCTGAAGGTGCCGCCGAAGTCCTGAGTCACGTCGAAGACGATCTTGACCAGCGCCTTGGCGTGCCGCGCCACCGGCGCATCCTTCGAACCGAGAATGTGCAGGTGCGCGCCACCGACACCGGCGTGCCCGAAGGCGATCAGCGCCATGTCCGGGTACTCGGCTTTCAGCTCGGCTTCCAGCACCTTGAGGTAATCGCCGAACACCGCAACCGGCGTCGCAGTATCGAAGCTCAGGCGACCTCCGCCGAGTGCGCGCATCCGGGCATTACTGGCTTCGGTGATCGAGTGGCGGATTTCCTTCAGCGCCTTCAGCGGCGCGTAGCCGATCTGGTCCTCGGGCAGCGATACAGCGTCGGCCAGAAACTCGTAGAGCATGCCGGCGAGATCGATGTGCGCCTTGTGCGATTTCACCTGCAGCAGCAGATAGTAAGGCGCATCGTGACGGGCCAGCGGTGAGCGGAAGGCATCACCCTTCAGATCACGGACCAATTCCAGCGCTGGCTTGCCGATGAACTCGAATTCCTCGACATCGTCACCGAACAGCGCGCGCGCAGCGGCATGAATGCGCATTGCCGCCGGCATGTCGGAGACCGGGATGAGAGCGGCTTCGCGCTGGCCGGGAATGGCATAGGCGCGGATCTTCGCGCGGGTGATCACGCCGAGCACGCCCTGGGTGCCGATCAGGCCCCACTCCGGGCGCGGCTGCGCCGAATTGATCGCCAGCAGATCCTCGGGCACCGCTTTCCAGGCCGGCGCATCGCTGAGCACCTCGCGGCCATCTCCCGAGTAGCCAAAGGCCTGGATCGCCAGATGCGCGGCGGTGCCGTAGCAGACGGCATTGGCGCCGGCCGAAGCATTGGCGATGCAGCCGCCGACGCTGGCCGCACTCGACGAACCCATCTCCATCGGCCACATCAGGTTCAGCGGCGCCAGCAGCAGATTGACCGCGTCGACCGCCATGCCGGCCTGCACTTCGAGCACGGCATCCTCGCAAGGCGGCGCGCCGATGCCACGCCACCAGGCGGCCAGCGCATCGGCATGAGCGGCGGGTGCGGCGCGTTCGCCGAAGCGAAATACCTCGCCATCAGGTGTGGCGAAGCTCAGCGGCTGGTCGAGCTTTTCCAGACTCAGCACCACTTCACCGTCCGGACGCTGCGCTTCAACCAGGCCGGTGCGACCGGCGCTGATCACCAGCTTCACGCCATTCTTGCTGCAGGTGGCCAGCAGGCTGGCGACTTCGGCCTCGGTCTGCGGCACCACCAGACCACTGGCCTTGCCCGGTTCGCCGCGCTCGGGAATCTCGTAGCGGCGCAGGCGATCGGGATCGACCGTGCAATGCGGGCCGAGCAGCGCGGGAAGTGCAGCGGAGGAAACGGCAGCGGTCATGGCAGCGAAATCACGGGGAGCGCGGCGGATTGGCCGGCGGGCATTGTAACGGCCGCGCCGATGGCACTGACCTCAAACCAGGCGCACGCCCTGCTCGATCAGATAAGCCGCCTGCGCTTCCAGCAGCCCCTGCGGATTTTCGATCAGCAGACCATCGACCTGCGCCGCCAGCCGCTTGCCGTTGGCGAAGTCGCGGAAGAAACGCGTTGCGGAGAGCGCGACACCGATCATTCGAGCGCCTCTGAGATCGGCCCCGGCGAAGCTCGCGCCTTCGAGATCGGCAGCCGTGAAATCGGCATTGCGCAGATCCGCGCCTTCGAGGTTGGACAAACTCAGATTCGCGCCACGCAGATTCACGCCGGCCAGCTTGGCATTGCGGAACGAACAGGCCTTGGCCTGGATGCCGGACAGATCGAGCGTTCGCGGCTGCCAGCCGCCGAGGCGGGCTTTCAGCAGCACGGTGTCGCGCCAGCCTGCGAAATCAGTTGCCTCGCGGAACTGCGCAACGATCTCGGGCGATGAGATGCGCGCTTCATCGAAGCGCTGCTCGAGCCGGAAATCGGCCTCGTTGTGATAGGCGCTGACCCGCTCCCAGTAACCGGGCCGATCCTCGGCCAGCAGTTCGATCGCGGCCAGCCATTTCAGGCTCTTGTAGAAGTAGCGACCGGGCGTGACCGTGCGCAGCGGCCCGCCGTGCTCGGCCGACAGCGGCTCGCCATCGATCTCGTGGACCAGCCAGGTGTCTTCGAGGGCGAGCGCCAGCGGCAGGGAAGTGTCGTGCTCGCGGTGGCTGTGGGCGATGAAGCGCACGTATCGGGCGTCGTCAGTGACGCCGGCCGCCGCCAGCACTTCGGTCAATGGCCAGCCGCGAAAGGCCAGAGCGCGTCGCGACCAGCCGGTGACGCAATGGATGTCGGCAACGCGCAGCTGCGATGGCCGCGCCAGCAATTCGGCGAACGTCACCGTCAGCGGCCGCGCGACGCAGCCGGAGATGACGACCCGGCAGGTCTCGGAGCTCAAGCCGGGCGCAGGCATCTGCTCGCCGACCAGCGGGAACTTGTCGGTCAGGGCCTGGCCGGGTGGCAGGACGAAATTGTCGGCAGATCGACTCACCGGCGAATTATTGCGGCAAGCGCGCAAAGTCGCCGCGATCCTTCAGGTCGAAGCCATCCGTTACCATCTGCCGCCGGCCGCCGCATGGCGCCCCACGAACTCGAATCGCGCATGAACACCCCGATGAAAACGCTCGGCATCGTCATGGACCCGATCGGGTCGATCAAACCCTACAAGGACACCACCCTGGCGCTGATGCTTGCGGCGCAGGCGCGCGGCTGGGCGCTGCGCTATTTCGAGCAGGGCGATCTCTGGTTGCGCGATGGCATCGCCTGGGGCCGCACGCGCGCAGTGACCGTGTTCGATGACAAGAAGCACTGGTTCGATTTCACCTCCGAGCCGGAAGTCGTGAGGCTTGGTGACCTGACCGCGATGCTGATGCGCAAGGACCCGCCGTTCGACATGGAATTCGTCGCGACGACCTACATGCTGGAGCGCGCCGAAGCGCAGGGCTCGCTGGTGGTCAACCGTCCGGCCTCCTTGCGCGATTGCAACGAAAAAGCCTTCACCGCCTGGTTCCCGGAACTGTGTCCGCCAACCCTATTCTCGCGTGACGACAAGACGCTGCGCGCCTTCCACGCCGAGCATCACGACGTCATCTACAAGCCGCTCGACGGCATGGGCGGCAGCGGCATCTTCCGCATCGGCACCGACGCGATGAACCTCGGCAGCGTCATCGAGCAACTCAGCGACAACGGCCGGCGGACCATCGTCGCCCAGCGTTATCTGCCGGCGATCGTCGATGGCGATACCCGCGTGCTGGTGGTCGACGGCGTGCCGGTGCCCTATGGCTTGGCACGTATTCCGCAAGGCAGTGAAACGCGCGGCAATCTGGCGGCCGGCGGCAAGGGCGAACCGCGGCCGCTGACCGCTGCACAGAAGCGAATCGCGGAAACGGTTGGCCCTGAACTGGTGCGCCGCGGCCTGCTGTTCGTCGGGCTCGACGTCATCGGCGAAAGCCTGACCGAGATCAACGTCACCAGCCCGACCTGCGCGCGCGAGATCGATGCCGCGTTCGGTACCGACATCGGCGGTCTGCTGATCGACGCCATCGAGCGCCGTCTGGGAACCCGCTGAATACTCGTCTTGTCAGTTCGATGCCCTCACCCGGATACTGAACGCATGGCCGACGAAAGCTACTTCAGCAACCAGTTTCTCGTGGCGATGCCCGGCCTCGATGACGACAACTTCCGGCATTCGGTGACCCTGCTCTGCGAGCACTCCGAAAAGGGCGCGCTGGGTCTGGTCGTCAATCGGCCGACCGACCTGCGGCTGTCCGACATGCTCGACCAGATCGGCGTCGATCACGAAGCGATGCCAGGCGATCCGATCGTCTTCTGGGGCGGGCCGGTGCAGCCGGAGCGCGGCTTCGTCGTCCACACCGCGCCGGGCGGCTGGGACTCGACCCTGAAGGTCGACGAAAACCTTTACATCACCACGTCGCGCGACGTGCTCGGCGCGATCGGCCGCGGCGAAGGCCCGAGCGATTACCTGGTGCTGCTCGGTTACGCCGGCTGGGGTGAAGGCCAGCTGGAAACCGAGGTGCTGGCCAATTCCTGGCTCAATGCCCCGGTCGAACAGCGCGTGCTGTTCGCCACGCCGGCCGCCGAACGCTGGATCGCCGCGACCCGGCTGATCGGTGTCGACATCAGCCATCTCGCGAGCCGCGCCGGACATGCATGAGCCGAACGGCAGCGCGCCGACCAAGACGCGCGTCTATCTGGGCTTCGATTACGGCCTGAAGCGCATCGGCATGGCGGTCGGCGACGATCTCACCCGCCTCGCCCGGCCGCTGCCGGTGGTCACCAACGGCCGCGAGCCGGACTGGATCGCGATCGGCAAGCTGATCAAGGAATGGCGGCCGGATGCGGTGATCGTCGGTCTGCCGGTCGACATGGCTGGCGCCGATCAGGCGATCACCGGGCCGGCGCGCAACTTTGCTCAGGAACTCGGCAGCCGTTACGGCCTGCCGATGTTCCTGGTCGACG
>NZ_CAISIQ010000438.1 GCF_903885465.1 uncultured Nevskia sp. | reverse complement strand
ACGAGACGCTCGACGTCGCCCAGGTGCCGAAGGCGGTGCTCAGCGTCGCGCTGCAGGCGGCGCGCGCGGTCGGCGATGGCCTGTACGGCGTCGATCTCAAGCAGTTCGGCAACGTCGTCAAGGTCATCGAAGTCAACGACAACCCGAACATCGATTGGGGCGTCGAAGACCTGGTGCTGAAGGACGCGATCTACCGCAAGATCATCGAGTACTTCGTCAAGAAGCTCGATGCGCAGACGCGGATGCGCGAGCAGGCTTGAGCGCCGCCCCGAGCAGGAATTCCGCTGCCGGCCGTATCCGTCGCGGCAGCCTGGCGGATATCGAAGCGGTATTGGCGCTCGAAGCGCTGTTCCCGTCCGATCGCATGTCGCGGCGCAGCGTGCGTCGCTTCCTCAGCGTGCCGACCGCTCAGGTGCTGATCGCCGAAAACGCGGACGCCGCCGTGGTCGGCAACCTGGTCTGGCTGCGCCGCAAGGGCAGCCGCGCCGCGCGCATCTATTCGGTGGTGGTGGCGCCGACGGCCCGCGGCCAGCGCTGGGGCGAGCGGCTGGTGCTGGCGATGGAAACGGCTGCGAGCGCCGCCGGCTGCGAGCGGGCGAGCCTCGAAGTCCGCGCCGACAATGCGGCGGCGCGGGCGCTGTACGCGAAGCTCGGCTATCGCGAAGTGCAGACGCTGCCCGGCTATTACGACGATGGTTCGGACGGGCTGCGGCTGCTCAAGCCGCTGCTGCGCGTCTAGGCTTCGTCGGGCAGATGTTCCAGCGCCAGGGTCTCGCCGTAAGCCGTCGCCAGCGGCAAGCCTGAGCCGTAGCGTCGGCGCAGCCAGCGCAGCTGGAAGGCCGTTCTCGCCGCGGTTGCAACCTCGTTTAGAAACCAGGCGTTGACCGCGCCGCCGACCAGCGCGCCCAGCAGCGGCAAGGTGCCGCCGGCCTTGGCCAGGCCCAACCGGCGGGTGATCGCCTGCGCCAGGTTGCTGATGCTGTAGACCGCCGCTTCCTTGGCCAGCTCGCGCTCTGCGGCGCGTTCCAGGCCTTCGCGTATCGCAGCGCTATCGGCTTCGGCATCGCGTTCCAGCACCTGCAGTGCGGCCTGTTTTTCCTCAAGCGAGCTGGCCGAGGCCAGCGCGAAGATCGCCACCGGCAGGTGTTTCAGTTCGGCATCGGCACAGTCTTCGCCGTAGCAGAGGCCGATGCGATGAATGACCCGGAACGCCTGCACCAGCAGGGTCGGCACGTCGGCGACCATGCCGGCGGCGCCGACGACGCCGAACAGCGCCCCGGTGCCGCCTGCCAGTGCCGCGCCACGCCGGCCGACCTGGCCGGCATGCTGATCGCAGGCTTCAAGATCGCCTTCGTGCAGTTCCTCCAGCGCGCTGACGCCGGCCTTGCGCATCAGCGCTTTACGGTTCGCCAGCCGCGCCGAGCCGTGCTGCACGCCATTCAGCGCGGTGCGCAGCCAGTCGGCCGGAATGGCCTTCTGCGCGACATGGGTGGCGGGTGACAGCGCACGGTCGAAGAAGCGGGTCAGCTGATCCGGCGGCGCATCGCGCCAGGCGGAGATGCGCTTCAGCTGATCGACTTCGTAGTCGCTGGGCTTGGCACTGGACTTGGCACGGTGCCTGGCATTGGGCTTGGGCTTTCGAGTCGTCATAGGGCGTTATTCGAATTCGGTGAGGTGGCAGTGTGCACGGGCACTCCGAAGCCTGCGCGGGTGAGGCATCATTCCGACCCATGTGCCTGATCGCTTGTGCCTGGAACGTTCACCCTTCATTTCCGCTGGTACTGGTCGCCAATCGCGACGAGTTCCATGCCCGCCCGACGGCGCCGCTGGCGCCCTGGGACGATCACCCGCAGATCTTGGGCGGCCGCGATCTGGAAGCCGGCGGCGGCTGGCTGGCAATCGATCGCACGCGGCCACGGCTGGCGGCGGTGACCAATGTCCGCGAGCCGGCCTCGCCGATTACCCGCGTCTCGCGCGGCCGGCTGGTCAGCGATTACCTGAGCGGCGAGGAGTCGGCCGTCGGCTTCGCCGAACTGCGCCGCGCCGATGGCGACAGCTATGGCCCGTTCAATCTGCTGCTCTGGGATGGCGAGGAGCTGGTGGTCGCCACCAATCGCCTGAAGCCGCGCTGGGAAACCCTGGCCTGGGGCATCCACGGCCTTTCGAACGGCGGGATCGAACAGCCCTGGCCGAAGACCCAGCGGCTGATGGCGCGGCTGGAAGCATGGATCGCCAGTACCGATGCCAATGCGGCCGAGCCGAATCTCGATCCGCTCTACGAAGCGCTGGCCGATCAGCAACGCCCGGACGACGCCGCGCTGCCGGAGACCGGTATCGGCCTGGAGCGTGAACGCCTGCTGTCGACGGCGTTCATCCGCCTGCCCGGCTACGGCACGCGGGCCAGCCAGATCGTGCTGATCGGCCGCGATGGCCGCACCCTGTTTGCCGAACGCCGTTTCGTCGACGGCGGCGTGCCGGCCGGCGAGCAGCGGCTGGACTTCATGCGCGGCAAGCCCGCGGGCTGAATGCCCGCGAGGTCTCAGTGGTAGTTGAGGCCGATGTGAATGCTGAAGTCCGGCGACGAGCTGAGCAGCACGTCTTCCTGCACGCCCAGATCAAGCGCCAGCCGTCGGCTGAAGGAGATCCGGCCGCCGAACGCGAGCTGGCCGCCCGGGTTGTCGAGCGCGTTCAAAGTCGAGCCCTTGTACAGCTTGGTCTGCACATTGAACTGGGTGATCAGCGCCAGCGCCGGAATCAGCTTGTAGCCGACGCCGACACCGCCGAGGCCCACCAGTGGATTCTGCTGGCCACCGAGCTGGTCGGCCGCCTCGTTGTAGGAGACGCCGGCCGACACGTAGCCGAACCAGTTGGTGAGCGAGGCGAAGGGGTTGTAGTCGAACCAGATCGCGCCGCCGGTGGTGCCGCCGAGCAGAAGGCTGTCGCGGCCGGTGGGTAGCTTGACCATCGCGCGGAAGGCGATGTCGTCGCGCAGCGCGAAGCCGGCATTGAGTTCGACGTCGCCGAAGTCGGTGCTGCTGTCGTGGACGTCGAGCAAGGTCTGGCCGTCCCTCACGTACTGCACCGCGTAGCGATTGCGCGGCCGCTGCTGACGGCCGCCGTTGGGCAGGCCGAAAGTGTCATGCCAGTTTTCGATGAGGTTATCGAGCACGCCGCCGCCGGTGATCAGCAGCGGCACGTCGATGCCGATCTCGACACCCGGCGCCAGACCTTGGCGGAAACCGAAGGTGATGCGCTGGCTTTCGGCATCGATCAGCAGTGATTCGCGCGCGTTCTGCGTGTTGACGTACTCGTTGCTCCAGTCCACCCGCAGGCCGTAAGCCTGCTCGCCGTCGTTCAGCACCTGCGAGTTGCCGAGGATCGGCAGCGCCGTGGCGCGGCTCAGGCTGGCTTCGTTGCGAACGGCGAGCGCCGTATCGGCCAGCAAGGTCGGCGACGCCAGCAGACCGAGCAGGCTGACGCTGGCAACAACGGAAGCACGAAGTTTCATGAGGGGCGGCGGGCTGGAGGATGGCGCGGCGAGGATAAACAAAGCCCGTGCCGGGAGTCTTGTCCGGGGTACGGGCCAGCCCCCGGGATGATTGCTGCGCGGGTCGTCTGCTAGCATCCGCGACCGGATTTGCCTTGCAAAAGAGAGTTTCACGATGAACACGTCGCCATCGAACCCCGCCGCCGCTGCCCGCCCGGCTACCGAGAACCTGCGCATCAAGTCGATCCGCGCGGTGTCGGCACCGTCGCAGGTGCAGGCCGAACTGCCGATCAACGAAGCCGCCGCGCTGACCGTCGAAACCACGCGCCGCGAGATTCAGGACGTGCTCGCCGGCCGTGACGACCGCCTGCTGGTGATCGTCGGCCCCTGCTCGATCCACGATCCGAAAGCCGCGCTGGAATATGCCGCGAAGCTGAAGGCGCTGCGGCCATCGCTGGCCAGGAACCTGCTGATCGTGATGCGCGTGTATTTCGAGAAGCCGCGCACCACGGTGGGCTGGAAGGGCCTGATCAACGATCCGAACCTCGATGATTCCTACGACATCGACACCGGCCTGCGCACCGCGCGGAAGCTGCTGCTGGAACTGAACGCGGACGGCATGCCGGCCGGTGTGGAATTCCTCGACATCCTGACGCCGCAGTACCTCGCCGATCTGGTGTCCTGGGGCGCGATCGGTGCGCGCACCACGGAATCGCAGCTGCATCGCGAAATGGCCAGTGGTTTGTCCTGCGCGGTCGGCTTCAAGAACGGCACCGACGGTTCGGTGAAGGTCGCGGTCGACGCCGTGCAGTCGGCCCGTGCGCCGCACCGTTTCCTGTCGGCGACCCAGGAAGGCCAGATCTCGATCTTCGAGACCGCCGGCAATCCGGACAGCCACGTGATCCTGCGCGGCGGTTCCACCGGCACCAATTTCGATTCCGCCAGCGTCGATGCCGCCGCGGCCGCGATGACCAAGGCCGGCATGCGGCCGGCGGTGATGGTCGACTTCAGCCATGCCAACAGCCGCAAGCAGCACCGCCTGCAGATCGAGGTCGGCCGCGATGTCGCCGGCCAGCTTGCCGAAGGCTCCGAGCGGATCATCGGCGTGATGATCGAAAGCCATCTGGTCGAAGGCCGTCAGGAAATCGGCCCGCGCGAGCAGATGGTCTACGGCCAGAGCGTCACCGATGCCTGCCTGGCCTGGGATGACACCGCCGACCTGCTGCGCACCCTCGCCGGTGGCGTCGCGGCGCGGCGCGAGCGGCTGGCGCAGAGCGCCTGATTGGCGATCATGCCGGCCGGTCTGGTCGGCATGAAGTTTGATGACTGATGACGGCCGCTTGGGGAGCTGCCGTCATCGGGCTTGATGGTCAAGACGGGAACCCCCGGGCGGATTGCTAGGCCCGTTGCGCAGCGCTTAAACCGACAATAACGCTCACTCAGGGGTCGCACCGCATGTCCATCAACCTCCGCCCCAGCGCCATGCGGCGCCGGGTGTTTTTGGCCGTCGCTTCATTGCTCGCCTGCTGCACGATGACCGCCACCGAGGCAATGGCCCAGGAGTCCAGCCCGCCGGCGCCCATCGTCGCGCTGCCGATCCTCGGCCCGCTGTTGCCGATGCTGCCGGGGCTGCCGATCTTTGCCGACCTCGGCCAGTTCTTCGGCGGACTGGACCTGCTGCTACTGCAGGCGGGCGGCGAACGCATCGAGCCGACCGATGGCACCGAAACCTTCGAGGGAACCTACGTCCAGGACGGGCTGACCCGCCGTTATGTCGGCGTCCGCCCGATCGGCGCGCCGGCCGGCGCACCGGTATTGCTGCTGCTCCATCCGCTGGCTCTGAAGCCTGCCCGCATGGCCAACCTGACGCGCGCCGGGCGCCTGGCCGCCCAGTACGGCGCCTGGGTCTATCTGCCGGAATCTTTCGGCGCCAACTGGAACGATGATCCGAGCCGCCTCGGTGTCGATGACGTCGGTTTCCTCAGCGGCCTGATCAGCCGCGAGCAGGCCGCCAATGGCCTGGATGCCGGCCGGACCTATGTTGCCGGCTATTCCAACGGTGGCTTCATGGCCGAACGCCTCGCCTGCGAGCGGCCGCAACAGTTCGCCGGTCTGGCCATGGTCGCCGCGACCTTGCGCAACTCCCTGGCCACGCGCTGCATGGGTGGCCAGCGGATGCCGACGGTGATCTTCGCCGGCACCAGCGATGCGGTGGTTCCGTACACCGGCATGCTGGGCCAGTACAGCGTTCCGGATGCGGCGGCGTTCTGGTCAGTCAAGAACGGCTGCAGCGCCGGCTTCACCGATACCCGCTTGCCGAACACGGTACTCACCGACGGCACCACCGTGACCCTGCGCCGCTACCGCAGCTGCGCCGACAGCGACGTGCGCCTGTACACCGTCAACGGCGGCGGTCACACCTGGCCGGGCACCAACTACGCCGGCTACACGATTGCGCTGGGCGCGACGACTTTCGACATCGACGCCACCTTGCTGCTCTGGCAGGTGCTGGTGCCGTTTGCGCGGCCTTGAGCGAACCGAGGCCCCGCAAGGGGCCTCTAGGTTTACCAGTGCTCACCTTTGAACACATTCGCGAACACCACCTGTTCGAGCGTCGGCTTGTCGGCCTTCGAATCCTTGTCCTTCGAGCCACGCGCGGCGGTCGATGACGGGAACAGCTGGAAGCCCTTCGACAGGATGTAGTCGTTGACCTTCGGCCAGATCGCGTAGCTCACGGCGGCAGCGGTGCCCAGGGTGGTGGCGATCGATTTCGGTTCGTCGAGGATCGCCTTGATCACGGTGTCGGCGGCGTCGTCCGGGGACCAGGTCGGCACGTAGCTGTAGATCTTGGTCGGCGCGATCATCGGCGTGCGTACCAGCGGCATGTAGATCACCGTGGTGCGGATGTTGCTGCCCTTCACTTCCGCCGACAGGCAGCGGGTGAAGGCGTCGAGCGCGGCCTTGGAGGCGACATAGGCCGAGAAGCGCGCCGCATTGGCCAGCACGCCGATCGAGCTGATGTTGATGATGTGGCCGTTCTTGCGCGCGGTCATCGTCGGCAGCAGCGCCATGATCAGGCGCACGGCGCCGTAGTAGTTCAGCTCCATGGTCCGCTCGAAATCGTGGAAGCGGTCAAAGCTTTCCATCACCGCGCGGCGAATCGAGCGGCCGGCGTTGTTGATCAGGATGTCGACGTGGCCGAAGTCGCGCAGCACTTTCGCGGCCATCACGTCAATCGCCTTCATGTCGATCAGATCGCAGGGATAGACGTAGCTCTCGCCGCCGGCCTTGGCGATGATGTTCTGGGTCTCGATCAGGTTCGATTCGGTACGCGCGACGAGGATGACCCGGGCACCGGCAATCGCCAGGTTCTTCGCCGTAGTGAAGCCGATGCCCGACGAGGCACCGGTGACCAGGATCACCTTGCCCTTCACCTTGGCGATCAGCTCAGGCCTAGGCTCGTAATGGATGTCGAGGAACTGCTCCCAGTACGACCACAGATGCTTCGCGTACTCACGGAATTCCGGGCACTTGATGCCGGTGCCCTTGAGCGCGGCGCGGGCGTTCTTGTCGTCGAACACGGCGCGGTTGGTGATGTAGCCGAGCACCGACAGCGGCGCGCCGATCGCCTTGGCGATCTGCTTCTTGACGCTGGCCGGCAGGGCGCCGCCCATCTGGCCGCCGAACTTGCGCATCGAGGCCGGCATCGTCGGCAGCTCGAACTTCTTCTTGAAGCGCGGCCCGTGAGCAGCCTTCAGGATCGACTGGATCAGGTCGCCGACGCTGGGGCTGTTCGACTGCACCAGATGGAAGGTCTGGCCGTTCAGGCCGTCCTTGTGGGCGATCGCATCGAGCGCATCGGCGATGTAGTCGACCGGCGCGATCGGCACCTTGCCGCCTTCGATGCCGAGCAGCGGCAGCCATTTCGGAATTCGGTGGCTGAGCTTCTGGATGGTCTTGAAGAAGTAGTAAGGGCCGTCGATCTTGTCCATCTCGCCGGTCTTCGAATGGCCGACGACCGCGCCCGGGCGATAGACCCGGAACGGCACCTTGGCTTCGTCACGGACGATCTTCTCGGACTGGAACTTGGTCCGGAAATACGGATGCTTGACCGGCTGGCCCTCGTCGAACATCGCTTCGGTGAAGCTGCCGACGAAATCGCCGCCGGCCACCGCCACGCTCGACACATGATGCAGCACCACGCCGCCGCCCAGGCTGTTGGTGAAGGCCACGGTATTGCGCGTGCCTTCGTTGTTGATGCGATCGCCGGTCGCATCGTCCATGTTCATGTCGTAGACGGCGGCCAGGTGAAACACGTGCCCGACCTTGCCCTTCAGCTTTTTCAGCTCCGCGGTCGACACCAGGCCCGGTGTGGTGATGTCACCCGCGACCATCTGCAGCCGGTCGCCGGCATCGCCGTAGCGCTCCTGCAAAGCGGCGAACTTGTCTTCCGAAGATTCGCGGACCAGCACGTGGATGGTGGCGTCCGGGCGCGCCAGCAGGCGCTCGATCAGATGCTTGCCGATGAAACCGGTGGCGCCGGTGACGAAGTAATTCATGTCTGCTCCTGAACCTTTTTTAGGTATCTCTTCTGGGACCTTGTGAAGGTCGTTGCTTCGGCCCTCTGCGGCCATTCGGCGTTTTTTTGGCGTTGCCGTGCGGTCATCGTACGAGAAACGCTTTGCTGCGACCGCGGCTGGTCAAGGCTTGTCTATCTGCTGGGCGCGCCGCTGGGCGAGCCGTTCGTCCTTGTCCTTGTCGCTACCCCAGATCACTTCCGGGAACAGCAGCACCCGCAACAGGCCGATCAGCATCCAGCCGTAGCTGATGGTGAACAACAGACCGCAGAACAGGCTCATCCATTCAAAGTTTGCCGACACGAACTTGATGCCCCACCAGGAGATCACGTCGGTGAGGCTGGCCGCGAGGCCGACCGGAAACACCCACTGGTAGACCTTGAGCTGGTTGAACTGCAGCGAGAACGGAATGCCGACGATGAAGAAGCTGGTGGTGAAGCCGAACAGGTGGGCGTGACTGAAAGCGATCAGCTTGCCGAGCGACATCTGCTCGAAGTAGGCACTCGCCGAACCATGCAGGTTCAGCTGATAGGAAATCTCCGAGGCACCGAACGCGAACGCGATGCCGAAGATCACCACCGCCATCGCGATGCCGCGCTTCGCCGCCGGCGGAAAGTTGCGCAGGTTGATGTCGATCGAGTGCGAGGAGAACGGCACCAGGCGCCAGATGATCAGGTTCAGCGCGAAGAAAAACGCGGCGAGCGCGATCGGCCCACCGACGGTCTGCCAGGCCGGCTTTTCCGGCGGCAGCACGACGACTTCGGCGGCGGCCACGGGCTTGTCGCTGAAGAAGTCGAAGCCGTCTTTCTGGGCGTCGGCACCTGTTGCTGCCGGTTGAGCGATTGCCGGCGCTGGCGCTTCGGCGGCGGCGAACAGCACCGGCGATGCCAGCGCCATCAGCAAGCACAGGAGCCCGCCGCGTAGGGCGGGCCATGCCCGCCGCCATGGTCCGGAACCGGTGCGGAAGCCGGCGGCCGCGGGCCACCCTGCGAAGTCGGAGCTAAGCATTCTTCAGGCGCACGAACAGCAGAGTGCCGGCCTTCTTCACCGCCGCCGTGATCACCGCATCGAGATCATTGCCGGTCGCTGCCGGCAGCTTGTCGACCGGTACGCCTGCGAACATCGCGTAGACCTTGCTTTTCGCCGCCTCCGGCACCTGCCGGGTGTTCATCGGCTCGACACTGGCGACGGTCAGTGCGCGGTCGGTGGTCAGCAGCAGGTAGAACGGCTTGCCCTGGTACTCGGCGGCGAAGATCAGCGCCGTGCCGGACGGACGCTGGTCGGTCAGCGGGATGTAGATGGTGTTGTCATCGGCCTTGCTCAGCGTCGCGCCGAGCGTGGCAGCGCGGGCGACATCGGCATCGCTGAGCAGCGCGTCCTTCGGCAGCCAGGTCTTCACACCGGGGAAGCGAGCCTGTACTTCCTTCGGAATCAGGCTCAAGGCGTCCAGCCAGTCCCCGGGTGCTTTCGGCGTCGAGGTCTTCACACCGGGATTGGCTTTGGCGATGGCTTCGTCTGCATTGGCGAAGCCGTCACCGTCGGCATCCTGCTTCTCGATCGCCTTGAACGCCGCGAGATCCTTGCCGGCTTTCTTGAACGCTTCGCCATAGGGATTCAGCGCGGTGCCGCCGCCATCCTTGTGGCAGGCGTTGCAGGACGGCGCGTAGCCGAACTGTTGCTTGTACATCAGCGCGAACACGGGCTGGGCCTGGAGCGCGCTGCTCCAAACCAATGCCGTCATTCCCGCGAAGGCGGGACCGATTCGCCAGGAGCGAATCGGCGCGTAAGCCTGCGCAAGCAGGTTGAGCGCAGGGACGCGTTCAACAATCCAGTTCTGGCTTCCGCGCTGAGGCCAGATCAGTCTCGCTGCAGCGAGGAAACTGGATTCCCGCCTGCGCAGGAATGACGATGATTGTGAGTGAGTCATGGAATCAGCCAGCCTCAGAAATCGAACATTCCCGGCACCACCGCCCGCATCTGCTCGAGCAGTTTCGGATTCTGCGCCAGAGCTGACTGCAAACGCTCGTGCTGCAGCGAATCGGCTGGCGGCATCAGCTTGTTGGCCTTGTCGGTGCCTTGGTAGCGCGGCCAGTCCAGCGCTTCACGGATCGCGTCCTTGGCCTTGATGTTGGCGAGCACGGCGGCCTCGTCCGGGCCGCTCATGAAGTTCAGCTTCTTGGCCGGATTGCCGCGATGGCAGGCAAAGCAGTACTGCTCGAACGGGGCCAGCGGCGAACCGGCGACGAGCGTCACCGGCGGCTCGCCGCTGGCGACGGGCGGGGACAACTCGGCGGTGTCGAGGCAGCAGTAGTTCAGCGGCTTGGTACCGAGTGCGGTCAGTAGCGCGTTCATCGTTCGGACTCGCGAGTAGACGGCTGGCGCGAAGAAGGCTTCGTCGACCCTGTCGACAGCAGAGACGAGCTTGGCGGTATCGAAGCCGGCACTGCTTTCCAGCAAGGATCGATCAGCATCTGAGAACAGCGCCGCAAGGCCGTAGACGCCATCGAGATCGGCCGCACTCAGCATGCGTTTCGGCGGCCGCCGGCTCAATGGATCGAAGGCCGCTTTCAGCTTCGGCAGGCGATCGAAAGCTTCGAGGTCCTCATTGGTCTTCGCGCCATCGCCGGGTTTCGGCTGCCGGCTTGTCAGGCTGCGCAGCCAGCCCTTGAAGCCGCGCGCTTCCTCGATCGGATCGCGATTGGCGAGGTCGCTTTCGGCGACGGCGATGCCGTCTTTCGGCCAGCCAGTGGCTTGCAGTTCGCGCAGCGTCGCGGCGTCAGCGGACTGGGCATCGAAGCCGGCCGGATTCGCCAGCCAGGTCAGTGCGAGCTTGAGCATCGTCCTGCGGCAGACGGCTGAATCGCCGCAGGCATCGATCCAGATGCGTTGCGTGGCCGGGATGAAGCCGCCGACATCGGTCAGCTGGTCAAAGCGCTCGGGCACGCCCAGCGGATTGCTCAGCGGTACGTCGAGATAGGGCTGGTCGTTGCCGCGCGCAGCCTGGATCGCTGCGGCCGTTGCCGGCGCGCCATTGGTTTCGTTCCACGGCCGCTGCGGGAAGATCGGCACCGCGCCCTGATGGCAGGTGGTGCAGATCGCGCGCTTGGCGTAGACCAGCTTGGGGATGCAGCCAGCGCAGTAGTTCTGCACCAGCTGGAACTCGTAGCGGCCGGCGGCTTCGTTGTAGCTCAGCACTTCGATCTCGCTGGCGTTCTCGACGAAGCCGAGAAACAGCTGGCCGCGCGGATTCAGACCCAGCGAAGCCGGCGTGCTCGCGGCCTGAAAATCGGCGGCGGCGAGCACGCGCGGATGCGCGTCATCGGCCAGGCCCTTGAGCAGCGAGCGGCCATGCGGAATCAGCACGGTCAGCGGCGGCGCCGCTTCCGGATCGTTCTTGCGGATCAGTTCGACGAGCTTCGGGAACGGATACGGAATCTGGCCGTTGGCGGCGATCAGATGATCGAACAGCGAGCGCGTGCCGGCCGGCGGCAGATCGTCAGCCGGAATGAGTCGCGCGCTCAATGAATCCGCGGCCGGCGCGCCCGGCTGCCTGGCCAGTTGAGTGATGCCGCTGCCCTCGTCGCTGCCGCAGGCCGCCAGCAGGCTGGCGACCAGGGCAGCGGCAATAACGGCGCGCATCGCCGCGATCACATCAGCTTCAGGAATTCGCGCAGCGCCAGCTTGTCGGCCGGCGACAGGCTGACGCCGAACTGATGGCCCTTGTTCTCGATCGGGTCATCGCACTTCATGAACAGCGGATGGTGCGGATCGGCGCTGGCGAAGTTGGCGATCGGCGTGCCCTTCGAGACCGGCAGCTTGAGCAGGCCCTGGCCGTCCTCGCGCGGCGCCAGCCAGAAGTCACGATCGATGACCGTCGACTTCTGCGGTCGGTGCGGCGTGATCGCCGGATTGTCCGAGGTCATCAGCTCGTCGAAAGCCTGCTCGAACTGCGTGACCCGGCCCTTGACCGTGTAATCGAGCGTCTTGCCGTCGGCGAGCCGCGTCTGCTCGCCGATCGCGTTGTTGTGCAGGAACGGCGCGGTGGCCCAGACCGACAGCAGCGAAATGTTGCGGTAGTAACCCGGTCCGCCTTCGATCTTGTGCTCGCCCATCTTGGTGCCGCCGAGGCCCTGCACCATGCGGTTGAGCACGTTCGGCACGCTGCCCGGCGACGGCCGGTTCTTGTAGTCCTCGCTGGAGAACTCTTCCCAGATGTGGCCCTGGTTATGGTTGTCGTGCAGGGCGCGGCACATGTTGGTGCCGATGATGTTGAACGGCGTCGGTTCATCGTTGCCGAGCCAGTCCTGGCCGAAGACGTCGTCCTTGGCGAACTGCGCGGGACGCAGCACGCCCTTCACGTCCCTGGCCATGTGCTTGGCGATGAACGCCGGGCTGGTCCGCTCGGCTTCGCTGAATTCCTGCTGCCAGTGTGCTTCCGAGCCGAACACGTGACCTTCGTAGTAACGCTCGAGCGCCGCCTTGTCCTGGCGCACGTTCTCCGGCGCCACCTGGGTGCTGTGGCAGCTTGCGCATTCGCGAGCGAACACCTTGCGGCCTTGCGGCACCTTGCTCAGATCGATGTAGTCGAGCCCGGTCTTGCCGTCGACATCTTTCGCTGCCGGCAGATAAGTGGGTCCACCGGTGATCAGGAACGCGGCGAGGTCGTCCATCTTGGCGTCGGCGTAGTTCCAGGGCTCGCAGTCACGCGCGCATTGGGCGATGCGGAACGGTTTCTGCGCGGCCTTCTCGCCGAAGAAACTGCCCGGGCTCGGGAAGTTCGGTGTCCAGCATTCCTCGGTGCACATGCCGATGTTGACGTAGACGCGGATCAGCGCAAGGTGATCGCCGACCGTGTCCTCACCGCCTTTCAGCACATGCTGGGTGCGGCCTTTCTCGAGCTTGCCAGTGATCGGATCCTTGATCGTGTTGGTGAAAACACGCCGATTCTGGAAATCCATGATGTTGTTCTGGGTGCCCGGATTGTTCTGGAAATCGTTGGCAACGAGACTGGTATCGATGGTGCCGTTGCGGCCGGCCTGCAAGGCGATGCGGGCCAGCGAATCTTCCGGCGCACCCTGGAAGAACATGGTCGGCTGATTGATGTGCTGGTTGCCGATGGTCGCCGACAGGTTCTCCCACTTCGGCAGGTTTGGATTGATCGGCGGCCGGGTCGGGTCGAAGCCGACGTGGCATTGCACGCAGGGATGGCCGATCACGTAGCGCAGGTTCTTCTT
>NZ_CAISIQ010000437.1 GCF_903885465.1 uncultured Nevskia sp. | reverse complement strand
CGGTGCCGCTTGAACATCCGTACATGGAGAAATTCCGCGAGTACTACCGGGATTTCGGTGGTGCCAACACGGTGCTGGTGGCACTGATCAAGGACGAAGGCACCGGCGATATCTACACGCCGGAATTCATGGGCACGCTGCAGAAGGCCACCGATGAAGTGTTCTTCATGCCCGGTGTCGACCGCGCCAAGGTCACCTCGCTGTTCACCCCGAACGTCAACTACGTCGAGAACATCGAAGGCGGCTTGAGCGGCGCCACGGTGATCCCGCCGGACTACGCGCCAACGCCGGAAGTGCTGCAGAAAGTGAAGTCCAACGTCGCCAAGGCGCAGGTGATCGGCCGCATCGTCACCAACGATCAGCGCGGCGCGATGATCCTCACCGAGTTGCTGGAAATCGATCCGCAGACTGGCGAGAAACTCGACTATCTGAAGGTCGGTCAATACCTCGAAGAACTGCGCGCCAAGTACGAGAAGGACGGTATCAAGGTCCACATCATCGGCTTCGCGAAGATCGTCGATGACATGACCAAGGCTTCGCTCGAAGTCGCCGGCTTCTTCGGTCTCACCCTGATCATCACCGGCTTCCTGCTCTGGATCTATTGCGGTTCGTTCAAGCTGGCGATGATTCCGCTGTTCTCGTCGGTGGTCGCCGTGGTCTGGGAAATGGGCTTGCTGAAGACGCTCGGCTTCGGCGTCGATCCATTCGCGATCCTGGTGCCGTTCCTGATTCTGGCGGTGTCGGTCAGTCATGGCGTGCAGTACGTCAACGCCTGGGTCGATGAAGTCCATGCCGGCAAGTCCAGCTTCGATGCCTCGCTGGAAACCTTCCGCCGCCTGGCCATCGCCGGCACCATCGCACTGCTCACCGATGTCGCCGGCTTCGCGACCATCTACCTGATCAAGATCCAGATCATTCAGGAGATGTCGATCAACGCCGTGCTCGGCGGGCTGGCGATCATCGTTGCCAACAAGATGTTCGTGCCGATCTGGCTGACCATGATCAAGCTGAAGGATGTCAACGCCTTCATCGATCGCCAGACCAAGAAAGACGCCAAGCTCGATCCGATCTGGTGGTGGCTGTCCGGCGTCACCAAGCCGGCAGTGGCGACGATGGTGATGGTGGCCGCAGGCGCGATGCTTGGCTGGGCGCTGTGGGGCAAGGCGGATCTGAAGGTGGGTGATGCGCTGAAAGGCGTGCCCGAACTGCGTCCGGATTCGCGCTTCAACCAGGATTTCAACGCGATCACCGACAACTTCCAGATCGCCGTCGATATCTTCAAGGTCATCGCCGAGACCAAGCCGAACGGCTGCGTCAGCTATCAGCTGATGGATCAGGCCGATCGCTTCGCCTGGAAGATGGAGAACACCGCTGGCGTGCAGTCGACGCTGTCGCTGCTGACCTTCGCCAAGCTCGTCTATCAGGGCCTTTCCGAAGGCCGTCTCAATGCGCTGGTGCTGCCGCGCAACCAGTTCGCGCTGGCCCAGGCCACCGCCCTGGTGCCGACTTCTACCGGCCTGCTCAACGATGATTGCGACGCGCTGGCGATCTATCTGTTCACCAAGGATCACAAGGCGGAAACGATCAGCCACATCGTCGAGGAAGTGAAGAAGTTCAACGCCGAGAACGCTGCGGACTTCTACGCCAAGGCACCGGATACCAAGCCGGAATACTGCGCGACCAAGTACGACACCTTCCAGAAGCTCAAGGCCTCGAATGGCGAAGTGTTCAAGCTGGGCGACAGCGCCACGGCTGAAGTGCTCGATGCGGCACGCAAGAAGCAGACGGACCTGAAGACCGCCTATGAGGGCATGACCAAGGATTGCCCGGTCAACTTCGCGCTGGCTACCGGCAATGTCGGCGTGATGGCCGCGACCAACGAAGTGGTGCACGAGCAGGAAGGCCGAGTGGTGTTGCTGGTCTACGTCGTCATCCTGGTCCTGCTGTGGATGTGCTTCCGTCAGTGGCAGGCGATCGTCTGCATCATCCTGCCCTTGGCGCTGGTCTCCGAGATGGGCTACGCGGTGATGGCCTAACTCGACATCGGCATGAAGGTGGCCACCTTGCCGGTGCTGGCGCTCGCGGTCGGTATCGGCGTCGACTACGGCATCTACGTCTACGGCGTGCTGATGTCCGGCCTGAAGGAAGGCAAGAGCCTGCGGGTGGCGTACTTCGAAACGCTGCGCGGCACCGGCAAGGCGGTGATCTTCACTGGCATCACCCTGGCGGCGTCGGTCTCGACCTGGCTGCTGTCGCAGCTCCAGTTCCAGATCGACATGGGCTTGCTGCTGCTGTTCATGTTCACCGCGAACATGTTCGGCGCCGTGCTCGGCCTGCCGGCGATCGCTGCGTTCCTGTTCCCGCCGAAGCCGGGCGAGGCGCCGGCGACGATGCCGAAGAATCTGGCACCGGCCAAGACAGCGCATTGAGTACCTTCGTCAATGGCCAAGGCTGATTCACGCAGCGCGTCGCTGGACGCACTGCGGGCAGCGCTCGATCGAGCGCCGCCCGCAGGCCTGGATGCGCTCGATCCCAAGCAGCTGGCCCAGTTGGCCACGCTGCTGAGCGAAGCCAAGCGGCGCCAGAAGACGCAGGTCGACGCGGCGCTGACCGAATCGCTCAGCCACGTGCCGCTGCTGCTGCGCGGCGCGGTGCGCAAGATTCTGGATCTCTAGCGCATGTCATTGGCCACGCTGTCACTCGGGCATCGCGCCGAGATCATCAAGCTGGCAAGGCTCTGCGGCGTCGCCGAGGAGTCGCTGGCCTGGCTCGGCCAGCTAACGCCTGCGACCATCCGCGCCCTGCGTGAGCAGGCCACGGCGGCGATGTTCGATGCCGATCGCAAGCGCTTCCAGAACATGGCGGTGGCGAGCCGCCTGCTGCCGATTCCGATCCTGGTGCTGATCATCGAGAAAGTGATCGGCCCGCTGATCTGCGCCCGAGTCTGCGGCCTGGTGCCGGCTTCTCGCGCCATCGAGATCGCCGGCAAGCTCAAGCTGCCGTTCATGGTCGATACCTGCATGCAGCTCGATCCGCGTTCGGCGCAGGAACTGATCGGCAGCTTCCCGAAGCATCTGATCATCGCCATCGCCCGCGAACTGGCGGCGCGCGGCGAGTACGTGACCATGGGCCGCTTCATCGATCTGATTGCGCTCGACGTCATACCCGCCGTCGTCGAAGCGATACCGGACAATGCCAAGCTGCTGCACATCGCGTTCTTCGCCGAGGACACCTCGAGGCTCGGCGATATCGTCGAGCGACTGACGCCGGAGCGGCTCAAGAGTGTGGTCGAGCACAGCGCCAATGGCTCCGCAGAACTCTGGGGCGAAGCGCTGGCGCTGATCTCGGGTGTCGACGTCGGCCTCCAGCAGAAGCTCGCCGCGATCACCGGCTCACTGCCAGAAGCCTCACTGAATACCATCGTCCGCAATACCCAGGCGATCGGTCGCTGGGACGTGCTGCTGCCAATCGTCGCGCGTATGGAACCCGCTCAGCAGCAGCGGGTGATCAATCTGCCGGTGCTGCAGGACGACGCGATTTTTGCCGACATCATCCGCGCTGTATTCCAGCTGCCGGATATTCGCCCGGTGATCTTGCTGCTGACGCAGCTGAACCCGGACGCTCGCGCCAGGCTCGACGAGATCGCGAAACGCCTCGGCCTGAGCCTGCCGGATCCGGCGCTGCTGGGGCCGTTGATCGGCGGGCGTTGAAGAAAGAGGCCAGCTCGTGTCGTGCGCGCTGGTTTACTTCGGCGCACCTTCAGGCGCCTGAACCAGCACATCGTCATCGGAACTCCACGCCGGCGTGGTCACCGCGTAGAACTCCAATGCTTCGCCCTTGCTGGCGCGAATGGAGCGAACCACGCTCGGCGGAATCAGGATGAACGAGCCTGGCCGCACGGCATGAGCCTGATTGCCGGTCCAGACTTCACCCTTGCCCTTCAGGATGAAGAACGATTCCTCGCCGACCTTGTTATGACTCCAGGCACTCGCGCGGCCCGGTTCCAGGCGGAACAAGGCCACGCTGCCCATCGTTGATCGAGCGGCGGGGGAGCCGACACGGCCGGTAAGCTCCTTCAGCGTCACCCCGGGCGAAACGGTCAGCTTCGCCACATCATCGGGATGGAGCACAACGGGGCCCGACGACTGCTGCGCATTCGCTGCCGATGTCGCACCCAGGGCTAACAGCAAGACGAGCGATTTCATGAGGGGAACAATTCTTTGATCCTGGTGGCCGCAGAGCGTTTTCGGCGAGCTGAGGTTTGATGAAGCAAGTCTCGTGCAACGAGCGCTTGGGCATCAGCGCGTCCAATCTTCATCCGACCTTTGTTCTGACCGAATCCACGATCAGCGCTTCAAGAACGGCGACATCCACGTCCTTGAGCTTGCCAACATAGAGGCATCCTTTGCCTGTCCTGTGCTTGCCGAGCGTTGACAACAATTCCTCGCGCTTCGGAGCACTGCCCGTTCCGTAGATGCTGATGTCGCCCTTTCGCGAGGAGAAACCGATCAGACAGGTTTCTCCCTCCCGGCCGCTGTCGTACTTGTAGCGGTGAATGCCGAAGCCGACGATGGCCGTACCCCACATCTTCGGCTTCAGCTTGGTTGCCTTGGTCATGATCTTGACCAGTGCCGTGCAGTCTTTCCGCCGAGCCTCGTCTTCGATGGCGGCGAGATACTGCTCCACGCTCGCGTCGGTAAGCTGGGTCTTGTTCTCTGCCATGTCACTGAACTCCTGAACTGCTGAGCCACGATTTTCCGCGCAGGGCCGAGCGGTGCAGTCGCCTGATCGGCGCAGTGACTCAGCGCTGCTAGGCCAATGGCTTTCTCAGAAAGCCGGCGACAAGAAGCGCCCATGCAAGGATCAACGCCAGGCCTGCGCCGATGTGGGCCAGCTTGACGATCAATTCCTGCCATACCGCGCCTCCGGTTGCTCCGGCCTGCTGCGCCGCCAAGGGAAGAATCTGGCTCGTGCCCCACCAGGAATTGGCGACTTCGGTGAGCGCCATGATCCACGTCAAGCAGGCAGCCACCAGCATCACGGAGGCCGAGCGGGCGCTGACGTTGTTGGGAACCGCAAGAAGGAGCAGCGCCATGGCAACGAACAGCATCCCGTTCGTGACCAACTGGATATGAGCACCCAAGGCGAGTCGCGGAAAGGGCGTGTGCGGCACCACGAGACCCCATACCAGGCCGACCAGAATCAGTACCAATCCGTGAACAAGAATCTGACGACCTCTATCAAGTACGCTCATCGGCTTCCCCTGTATCCCTGCGATTTCCCAGCATCGCCGTCCAACACTCGCAGCTTCCTACCGTCGGTCTTGTTGTGCTTGCAAGTTACTGGCTCGGTTACTTGTAAGCGATCACCGCGCTGGTGGGGCCGGCGAGGGCAATCATGTCGAAGCGTCGGAAGCCAGCCTCGCTGCACCAGTTCCTGAAATCCGCACCCGTATAGTCGAAAGCATCGCCGAACTCGATCAGCATGTTCAGCGACATCAGCAGACCAAACGCGTTGTCGCGACGGGCATCGTCGATCACGTTCTCGATGGCGATGAAGGCACCGCCGTCGGGCAGGGCGTCGTAGGCCTTCCTGATCAGAATCTTCTTATTTTCGAGATTCCAGTCATGCAGGATATTGCCCATGGTGATGACGTCCGCCTTCGGCAGATCGTCCTTGAAAAAGTCCCCAGCAATCGGCTTGATCCGACTTTCCATCCCAGCTGCCTTGATGTGTTTCAGCGCGACCGGCGCCACCGGAGGAAGATCGAAACTGGTGAACGACAGATGCTGGTGGTGCGCGCCCACAACTCTGGACAGCAGCGCCAAGGCTCCGCCCACATCGCCCACCGTTTTGTAGCTTGGGAAGTCGAACTTTTGCGCCAGCAACGCAAAGCTCGCGGCCTGAAAACCGGTCATCGCATCGAGAAACTCGCCCAAGGTTTCCTGGTTCGCGTAAAGCGCCTCGAATATCGATTTGCCACCGTCCTTGACCTCGTTCTGCGGTTTGCCGGTCTTCAATGCGGTCCCGAGATGGTTCCAGAATCCGAACAGGCGGGAGTTCAGCATCTGCGGCACGCCGCCGATGTAGGTGGGACTCTTCTTGCTCAGGAACGCCGCCGTTTCGGGCGTATTCCTGTATTGGCCCTCGGGGCCGTCGCCATCCCGATCGAGAAATTTCAAGGCCACCAGCGCATCGAAGAAATCATACGTGCCGCGCGGATGAAGCTCGAGTGCCTGGCCGAGTTGCGCCGCGGATTGCTGCCCATCGCCGAGGGTCGTGAATAGATCGAGTTCCACCGCAGTCAACAATACTTTCGAAGCCCAGAATGCAGTGGCGGTCTGCATGATGTGGGATGGATCGAGTGGTTCTTTCATTGTTATCCCCGTGGTGAAGTACTGATACGCCCGGCGCCGATCAGCTTTGTGATTATCGCCCTGCCATTCCGGAGCAAGCTTGCCCTATGGCTCGTGGCGTTCTGAACGGCGCTGCGCACGATCGCGCTCGCTGGCCGAGCTGTCTATACCGCTTCCTCGACCGGATCGCCAGGGCTGTCATCGTCGTCCGGCGCATCCAGCGGGAACTCATCATCCGGTGCAGATATGGTGACGCTGGTCGGCACGTCCGGGCTCTCGGAAAACAGCGTCTCCGGCTCCGCAGGCGGCACGGGATCCAGCGGCACCAGCATCAACGCAATGACCAGCGCGACGCCGGCCAACTCCAGCATCCTCGGCAGGGTGAGCAGATTCACCAGCGTCCGTTGATACCCCTTGCTGATCGCCTGCCGACGCCAATGCCAGCCGGCACCAAGGCCAACGACGATAGCCGCGATATAGGTAAAGGCTTGCATGGCGTGCGTCCGTTATGAGGGGGAAAGTTTAGACCCTGCGCTGGCCGTGCGCGCGGCCTTCAAGGCTGGGCCATGTCCGCCGCGACAACTTCGCGATGGCAGCCCGCTTGAGCGAAGGATTAGGAGGTACGGCGCCTCTGAAGGCCATGCAGTAAGCTTCTACTGACTCGGATCGAAGTATCGGGCGAGGTCACGGCGGGCCGGGAAACCGGCACCGAAATCGACGCAAGAAATGGGTGGGCAGTCATGAGCAAGCGCTTCCTGCGGTGGGTCGACATATGGATCGAGGAGAACATCCCTCCCGGCGCCAATCCCGACCTGGAGAGCTACGAAGCAAAGGCGAAGCGGCTATCGGAGCAGCTGTTCGCCGAAGCGGCCGCCGCCGGCTTCACAAGCTTCGAGACCGAGGAGGAGCGTGCGCGCGTTCAGCCCTTGGTACTGGCGGCGGCCTCGGATAGCACCGACTTTGACATCGATGCCTATCATCTCAAGTCGCAACTTGCGCAGGAGAATGAAGATGGCGACTGAGCTCCGCGTGAAGGACTGTTCTTAGCGCTTAACGCCGAAGCTCAGCCGCCGTTTCGCCCCGGCGTGAACTCAAATGAGAACAACAAACGCCGGGGGACAGAACGGTCAGCTGGAGCGCCTTGTTCGGCCAGCGCCATGTCTGTACGCGTGTTGCTGCGTGCGAAATGATTAAACCAAGAACTTGCAACTGTGTAGGCTCCTCGAGGAAAAAGCCCGCGCATCAGCGCCCAAATCATGCTCTATGCTTTTATTGTCTGCGCCACTCAGCAGTTGCCTCCCAGTACGCAGCAAGCCCAAAACCGACTACGCCGACTGGAATACAAACGGCAAGTTGCAGCGATGAATTGGCAATAAGGTTTGCCAGAGCAAATAGAACGCAAAGCGTAGCTGAAAGGCCAAGGCAGAACCGCCACGAATCGCCGATTAATTGCCAGAGTGTGATGATGGTTTCGGATAAGCCGGACATTTTTATGATCTTTCTAGGCCCAACGCCAGGTTAACCGGCGTGCCCGGCTTTTCGGACACGTCCGGTTGAACCGATAGTTGTACTTATTTCTTTGCACGCTCTAACCGCCGCAGTAACAGAGAGGCGAGGCTTAGATGGTCCAAGCATTCGGTAGGAGAATCTACTACACCATACTCATGTCCTCTCGGATTCCGTATGGCCATAATCGAGCCTGAGAAAATGAATTTGTATCCCTCTTGCTCGTCCTTCTCGCTGATTGTGGACACGTTGGTGAGCTTGATAAGCGGCGACTGTTCACTGAATGCTTTCATCATTAGCTTTACGCCGGACTCGCTGATCTTCGCGATGCCCGCCACTTCCTTGTCAAGAAGCTTGTAGGCCTCAAATGTTGCGGAGGCATAGTGGCCATCATCAAACAGTTTCTTTGATGTGCCTTGTATTCTTGAATGGATATTCCGATCATCGAAAGGATGCGACCCCCCAACCGGGTCTGATCGTGCCTCTGTGATTGATCCAGCTTGCCTAACGATGCGTTCGAAGCGTTCCAATAGGTCAGCCACCTAAAAGATTCTCCTTTATGCTTCTGAATATATTGTCGTAAGTCTCTTTGCTTCCATCTGCTGGAAGATTTATTTCCACGCGAACCGTTAAGCCAACTCCTCCGTTCATATTGGCCTGCTGAGGGATGCTGGCACTTGAAGGCGTTTTTTGAGTCTGAGCGTGTTCCTTTTTTGGCTCGGCAACCTTTGCCGACTTAGCAGTCTTCACAGTGTTGGCGGACTTCTTTGCCTTAGGCTCAGGCAAGTCGCCATGGCCGGAAAGCCCGGAGAGAACTTTGAATGTACCCGCTTGGCGGCCACCGATAGTTGAACTTGTCTGGTCACTTTGCCGAAAGAACGTAATCAATTCATCGCTATCCAGATTCCAAGCATTAGTTCCATGCAACTCGAATAAGGACGCATAAGCCTTTTCTACAAGGGGCGCGAACTGCTTCGAAAAGTCCTCGTCCTTGTGGTGCGAAAACGCCTTAGCCGCCGCTGGTGTCTTTTTGCCCTCGGAGTCTATGACGCCAATGAACTGCAGCACGTTTATCACGTAGCTTTCGTTGTTCGGCGCGATGCCGAGTTTCTTGACCGTCTCTGAGCTAATGACGCCTGGGAACGACTTTCTTAATTGCGCCACCATCTGGGCAACATTCCCAGCACCGGATATGTACGGATGCGTAGCCATTTATTTTTCTCCCCATGAAAGTTAACAACTACTCATCGTGATAGGTACAACGCCCTAGCTCACGCGCGCGAAGCCGTCGCGTGGAGCGTTTTGTTGGGCCGCTCTAGCATCCCATTTGCTCCAGAAGCTCTCGCGTGGCCGCAATTGAAGCGAGGTTTTCAGCGGAGACAAACGTAACTGAATAAGTTGGGTAGTCGCACTCGACTGATGCTTGATAGCCCTCGACCAGCACCGAGGCGCGCCCGCTCAATGACCTTATTTTCTTTTCGGCAAGATTTTTGATTGATTTCTGAGAGATTACCGCGTTTACAAATGCTCGCTCATTGAGGAACCGAATCTCATGCACATGGCCTCGCTGCGACCAGTACGGCAGCTTCGCTGCGAGGCGCTTGTCGGGAATGAAGTAGAGCTCCAGTAACCCATACGTGGCATCCGCGTTTGGATCGTCTGATTCGTACCCGTAGTAAAAAGTGCCTGACATTAAGAAACGACCTGCAAATGTTGCCACCCCGTACTGCTCCAACGACGCGAACTGCACAGGCGTTGCTTTTGGAATTGCGAAGTCGAGGCCTTCTTGAACATGCACCGCTTCCAATGGGCCAGCACTCACTGACGCAGAGAATAAACCGAGTGCCATGACCAGCATGAATCTAGACATTTAGTCTCCGATAGGCCCAACGCTCACGTTCAGGCGCGGACTTGCCGGAGCGAAGCGGAGGCAAGTCCGTCGGCTGCAACGTGTTGTTCGGCTGCGGCCACCTTACTTTGGAGCATCAGGGTGAACCTCGCACGGAGACATTTCCGAATATCCCACCTCGGTGTTGTCCGGATCCAACCAACGGAATCTGCACTTGCTTGACGACGTGAGGTAGAGGCATGCCGCAGCAATGAGAGGGCTTGACGCGATGAACCGCTTGGTCAGAAACGTGTGTTCGTGCTCGCGCTGCATACCCAAGAAGCTCACTTCATCTGGCTCGTCAGAGTACGACTTGGCCCGGACTGACTCCCGATCGCTTGTGAAGTCGTAGAGATCGTACTCGTAGTAGAAAAGGTAATGCCCGGACTCATCAGGCCCTTGCTTATCTATGCAATGAGTTCTTGAGACACGGACCTCTTTGCCAGCGTGGACAATCATCACGTCGGGGAACGAGCTACGCTCGTCCGGGGTCTGCGGCAGAAGTTGAACGCTCGATTTCACAACCTTCCAGTCGTCATCGACCACGCTTTGTTCTCCGAAACTTACTGCTGCACGATCCAAGCCGCCGAACGCCAAATAGGGGACTTGCCCCGAATTAGGGAACTGCCCGAATAGTCCCCTATCCCGGCATCGCGGTTTGATAACGCGGTCACAGACATCGCAAGTCCTTGAAACATAGAGTCAGGTCTTCAGTGGGAGGACCTGAGATGATGGATAACGGTACTTCGATCGAGTCCCCTAGTCGGCCTGCTCCGAAACTGCTGGATCAGGTTCGGGATGCGGTTCGTGTTCGCCATTACAGCATCCGTACCGAGGAGGCCTACGTGAACTGAATTAAACGCTTCATCCTGTTTCACGGCAAGCAGCATCCACGCGGACTCGATGCCGCCTCCGTTTCGGCGTTTCTGAGCCATCTTGCGGTCGATGGCAAGGTGTCGGCGAGTACGCAGAATCAGGCCTTGTCGGCGCTGCTGTTCCTTTACCAAAAGGTGCTCGAGATCGATCTGCCGCGAATCGGCGATGTGGTCCGCGCCAAGCGGCCGCAACGCTTGCCGACGGTGCTTTCACGCAAGGAGGTGCAAGCCTTGCTGGATCGGTGTGCAGGTACTGCCGGACTGATCACGCGCTTGTTGTACGGCACGGGCCTGCGGCTGATGGAGGGTGTGCGGCTGCGCGTCAAGGATGTCGATGTGGCGCGTGCGGAAATGATTGTTCGTGATGGCAAGGGCGGCAAGGATCGCGTGACCATGCTGCCGCAGGCGCTGATCGCACCGATGCAAGTCCATTTGGCAACCCGGAAAGCGCTTCATGCGGACGATGTCAAAAGTGGAACCGTCGGCGTCTGGTTGCCGGATGCGCTGGCGAAAAAGTATCCGAATGCATCGAGCGAGTGGGGTTGGCAGTATCTGTTCGTGGCGTCGAACTTCTCTGTCGATCCGCGCTCGGGTGTCAGGCGGCGGCACCATTACAACGAAAAGCTGGTGCAGCGTGAGGTCCGTCGCGCCGCGCTTGCCGCGGGCATCGTTCGTCCGGCATCGCCGCACACGCTGCGCCATTCGTTTGCCACGCATCTGCTCGAATCGGGCTACGACATCCGCACGGTTCAGGAACTGCTCGGCCATGCCGACGTCAGTACGACGATGATCTACACCCATGTGCTGAATCGGGGTGGCAGGGGCGTACGCAGTCCGCTCGATGCGATGTGATTGCCACGAACCATCCGATTGCCGCTGGGTGTGATTCGCTACGGGCATCGGCGGCGAAGCTCGCTCAGGAACGGAAAAGCCCGCGATAGATCACTCCATCGCGGGCTTTTCGCATCATCCGCTGCCTTGTTTATGCGTTCTCTGCACGAGAATCGCTTCAGCAGAATCCGAGGCTCAGCGCGGCGCCATGCGGATGGCGCCATCAAGGCGTACGCACTCGCCGTTGAAGTAGCCGTTCGAGCACATCTCGACGACCAGGCTGGCGTATTCGGCCGGGTTGCCCAGGCGCTTCGGGAACGGCACGGAGGCGGCGAGGGCGTCCTGCACGTTCTGCGGCATGCCCGCCATCATCGGGGTCATGAAGATGCCCGGCAGGATGGTGTTGATGCGGATGCCGTCGCTCATCAGATCGCGGGCGATCGGCAGGGTCATGCCGACCACGCCGGCCTTCGAAGCCGAGTAGGCGGACTGGCCGATCTGGCCGTCCTGCGCGGCAACCGACGCGGTGTTGATGATGACGCCGCGCTCGCCGTGTTCCAGCGGTGTGCCGGTGATCATGCCGGCGGCGCTCTTGGCGATGCAGCGGAAGGTGCCGATCAGATTGATCTGGATGGTCTTCTCCCACTGGTCGAGGGCGAAGTGCTTGATCTCGCCAGTCTTCTTGTCGAAGCCGGCAGTCTTGGCGGCGGTGGCGATGCCGGCGCAGTTGACCAGGATGCGTTCCTGGCCGTGGGCAGCGCGGGCTTTCGCGAAACCGGCGTCGACATCGGCGTCCGAAGTCACGTTGACCTTGCAGAACACGCCGCCCAGTTCGGCGGCCAGCGCTTCGCCGCGCACGTCATTCATGTCGAAAATCGCAACTTTGACGCCGAGCGAGGCGAGCTTGCGGGCGGTGGCTTCGCCGAGGCCGGAAGCGCCGCCGGTGACGACTGCGGAAACGGAACCATCAAGAATCATCGTAGGGGTCCTGAGTAAGAAGCGGGTGAAGGGGGCAGTTTATTCCGGGAAAGGGCTGACAGTTGAATCAGTCATTTCCTAAGAACCTTGTGAGCAGGTCGTAACTTCCGGGACTTTTTACCGGAACTTACATCGGGCATGTCCGTACAAAGGGATGGGATGGCGTAGCAGTCGAGATCCCGCCCGTCGGACTGGCGCTGTTGCGGTGAGCCAGATACGGCGATCAGGGTGTCCGGGAACGCGGATTGCAGCCGTCTCCGGGTAACGCCTCCAGAAGGCCCCCAGAAAAGCCCCCAGAAAAGCCCTGAAAGGCTTAGAAAAGGATG
>NZ_CAISIQ010000436.1 GCF_903885465.1 uncultured Nevskia sp. | reverse complement strand
TGACCGTCACCGGCAACCTGCGCTTTCATTCGTCCTTGCATGGTCTCGGCGCGGAAGGTCGCGCACGCATTCCGCAACTGCTGGTCGATGTCGGCCTCGCAGGTTCGGAAGACAAGACCTGTCGCAGCTTGTCCGGCGGCAATCGTCGCAAGGTCGAACTGGCGCGGGCACTGCTGCACAAGCCACGGCTGCTGCTGATGGATGAAGCGACCGTCGGCCTTGATCCGGCGTCGCGGACCACGCTGATGGCGCTGGTCAAGCAGCGCTGCCGCGACGAAGGGCTGGCCGTGCTGTGGGCCACGCATCTGGTCAACGAAGCCGAGCAGGCCGATCGCGTTTACGTGCTGCATAAAGGCAGAAAACTCGCTGAAGGCACGCCGGACGAAATCGTCGCCAGCGCTGCCTGCACCACCCTGGAAGAAGCCTTCCTGAAAATGACGGGTCCGGCGCCTGGCGCTGGCAAGCCCGAGGAGAAAGCCGCATGAAGAACACGCTCATTGCCCTTGCACTGGTCACTGCGTTGCCTGTCGCCCAGGCAGGGAAGCTTTATGTCAGCGGCGAAAAAGACAACGTCGTTACCGTGTTCGACAGCGCCAGCTTGAAGGTACTGAGCAAGGTCAAGACCGGTGACAAGCCGCGCGAACTGGTGTTCTCGCCGGACGGCAAGAAACTCTACGTCGCCTGTGGCGAAGGCAGCCGCATCGACATCATCGACACGGCCACCGACAAGGTCGTCGGCAAGCTCAACGTCGGCGAAGACCCGGAGCGCTTCGTGTTCAGCCCAGACGGCAAGACGGTCTGGGCAACGCTCGAAGAAGACGGCCTGGTCTCTGCTACCGATGTCGCCAGCGGCAAGCGCCTGGCCGAAGTGCCGGTTGGTGAAGAGCCGGAAGGCATCCTGATGACGCCGGACGGCAAGACCGTCTACGCAACCTCCGAAGTCGCCAATACCGTTCACGTCATCGACGTGGCCACCAAGGCGATCAAGGCGAATATCTCGGTCGGCAATCGGCCGCGTCGATTCGCGCTGACCGCCGATGGCGCGCAGCTCTGGGTATCGAACGAACTGAGTGGCACCCTCTCGATCATCGATACCAAGACCAACGCGGTGATCGGCGAAATCAAGTTCGAGCCCAAAGGCTTCCGCGCCGAAGACATCACGCCTGTCGGCATCCTGATGACCAGGGACGGTTCGACGGCTTACGTGACCATGGGCAGCGCCAATCACATCGCCAAGGTCGACGTGAAATCGCGGACGGTAAAGGGCTATCTGCTAACCGGTGGCCGTCCCTGGGGCATCGCGCTCAGCAAGGATGAAAAGACGCTGTACGTGACCAATGGCCAGTCCGACGACATGGCGGTGATCGATACCGCCGACTTCAAGGTCACCAAGGCCGTGCCTGCCGGGCGCGTGCCGTACACCGTCGGCGTTCTCGAATGAGGCACACAATGATTCGTACGCTGGCCCTGTCCGCGCTGGCGCTGCTGTCGGCGCTGCCGCTGGCGCGCGCTGCCGATACGCCGTTCAAGATCGGCTATCTCGAATGGTCCGACGATCCGCGCTACCGCATCGAGCGAACCAAGGCCCAGTTTCCACTGCAGCCCTGGGGCCGGCCGGTTTCGGGCGCGGAGCAGGCGATCAAGGAAACCTCGTTCGCCGGCGCCCAGTTGAAACTCAAATTCGAGCTGGACAAGCGTGAAGGCGCTGATGCCGCTGCGCTCGCCGAAGCGGTCAAGGCGATGGTCGCGGCGGGTACGCATTACGTGATCGTCGATGCCGATGGCCCGGTGCTCGCCGATCTCAGCAAGCGCACTGCCGCTCTGCAGGTAACGCTGCTGAACATCTCGGCCCAGGACGATGCGCTGCGCGGTGCCAGCTGCAGCAGCAAGCTTCTCCATGTGATCCCGAACCAGGCAATGCTGACCGATGCCCTGGCGCAGTACCTGGTGCTGCGGCGCTGGGCGAACATCTTGGTACTGAAAGGACCGAACCCGGCCGATGAGGCTTTCGCCGCTGCCTGGACGCGCTCTGCGAAGCGTTTCGGCCTGAAGATCGTCGACACCCGGCCGTTCAAGCTCGGCCTCGATCCACGCGAGCGCGAGCTGAACAACCTGCAATTGCTGACCGGTTCGAAGGACTACGACGCGGTGTTCATCGCCGATGCCGATGGCGAGTTCGCCCGCAACGTGCCGTATCAGACGGCGAAGCCGCGAGTCGTCGTCGGCGCGTCCGGCCTGGTCGCCGATGCCTGGCACTGGTCCTGGGAACGCGATGGCGCGCGGCAGCTGAACAATCGCCTGATCAAGGCCGCGGGCCGTCAGGTCACGTCCTATGACTGGGCGGCGTGGATGGCAGTCAAGAGCGTGGTCGAAGCGGTGGTTCGTGCCGGCACGCCGGACTACACGAAGAGCTACGCCTATCTGCGTGGGCCAGACATCGTGCTCGACGGCTTCAAGGGCTTCCGCATGGGTTACCGCCCCTGGGATGGCCAGCTGCGTCAGCCGATGCTGCTGAACACCGGCAACTGGGCGATCGCGATCGCGCCGATCGAGGGTTTCCTCGATCCGCTCAACAACCTCGACACCTTGGGCTTTGACGCCAAGGAAACGGCCTGTCCGAAAGCGCAGGCCTTTGGAGCCATGAAATGAGAGCAGGACACGCGCTGGAAGCGCTGGGCGCGATCAGCTTTCGCGAGCTGCGCAAGTTCATGCAGCAGCGTTCGCGGCTGCTGTCGGCGCTGGTCCGGCCGCTGCTCTGGCTGGTGGTGTTTGCAGCCGGCTTCCGAAATGTTTTCGGTGTGGCGGTGATCGAACCGTATTCGAGCTTCATCGAGTACCAGGTCTATGTCGCGCCTGGCTTGCTGGGGATGATCTGCCTGTTCAACGGCATCCAGTCCAGCCTGGCGATGGTCTACGACCGCGAGATGGGCATGATGAGGTTGCTGCTGACTGCGCCGCTGGCACGCGCCTATCTGCTCGGCTGCAAGCTGGTGGCCGGCACCTTGCTGTCGCTGGTGCAGTGCTATGCCTTCCTGATCGTCTGCGCCTTGTTTGGCGTCGATCTGCCCTGGAGCGGCTGGCTGTACGCGTTCCCGGCGCTGCTGCTCGGCGGTTTGATGCTCGGCGCGCTGGGCTTGCTGCTCAGCGTCTACATCAAGCAGATCGAGAACTTAGCGAGCACGATGAATATCTTGATCTTCCCGATGTTCTTCATGTCCTCGGCGCTGTATCCGCTGTGGAAGCTGAAGGAGTCCGGTGCCGAGTGGCTGTACTGGGTGTCGAGCGTCAACCCGTTCACCCATTCGGTGGAGCTGACCCGCTTCGCGATGTACGGCCAGCTGAATCTCACCGCGCTGGCGGTGACTGGCGGCTCGGCGCTGGTGTTCTTCGTCTGGGCCGCCTACGGCTATGACCCGCAGCGCGGGATGGTCAAGAAGCGCGCTCAGGCCTGATTCCGAGTGGCAGAAACAAGAAAGCCGCCGGGGCAAGCGGCGGCTTTCGAGTGCAGCGATCAGCCAGCGATCAGACGCCGCCGATTTCCAGCAGTTCCTTCGACGATTCGACGATCTCGCCGCTGGTCGCGTCGACTTCGACGCGGTAGTCGCCTTCGGCGGTCTTGATGTCGAACTCGTAAGACGCCTTGCCATCCGGCTCCAGTTCGAATTCGACTCTCTCGACGGTGCCCGGCTTCGATTCCAGCGCCTTCACCTTGGCGGCGGCTTCATCGATCTTGGCGAGCGCGGCGAATGCCGGATCGGCAGCCGTGGCGACGCGCACTTCGGTTTCGACGATGGTGCCAGCGGTGTCGGAGCATTCGATATCGAACAGCTTGCCATCAGCCTGCTTGATTTCGAATTCCCAGACCCGGCCCTCGGTCTCCTGCTTCAGCGTGGCCTGCAGCAGTTCGCCCGGTGCCTGGGCCAGCACGGCCTTGGCGCAGCTTTCGATGCCGGCATTGCTGCTGGCAACGGCGGCAGCGGATGAGCCCGCGCTGATTTCCAGCGGCGCAGGTGCAGCCGGTGCTTCGCTCTTGTTGCAGGCAGCGAGCACGAGTACCGCCGCGGCAGCGGCGATCAGTTTCATATTCGACATTCAGCAGTCCCCAATTTTGATGGCGACGAGAACCGTCGCGCTGCGTAATTCTAGTGCCTAAGCCCGAGTCCCGAACCGGAAGAACTCCCGATCGTCAGGACTCGGGAATCTGGCCGATTGACTTGAGCGTCAGGTTTCAGACTGGAAAATGAGCTTCTGGCGCGGACTTCTGCTCAACAAGCCCAGCCTGCTCATCAAAGTCTGCTCATCAAACTCAGTGATCGTGCCTGTCCCGGCCGGGACCCTTGTCGGGACCATGGCCGCGGCCACGATCGGGGCCGTGATCGTCATGGCCGTGGTCATGATCACGACCACGGTTGTCGCCGCGATGGCCTTCGCGCTCGCGGTAGCGCGGCACGTAGACATCGTTGTACCAGCGGTTGTCGACGAAGTAGACCGGCCGGCCGCAGGCGTCATAGCGGCCGCAGTAGCGCCTCCAGTCCTTGCGATAGTTCGGCGGCACGCGGACATAGACCGGCTGTTCGACCACGCGATGGCGCTCGATGATCACCGGCTGCGCGTAGATGACCCGGGGAGGTGGATAGTCGTTGACGTCGAGACGGCCGTAGAAATCCGGCTGGCCGATGTTGATGGATACGCCGACATTGGCGGCCATCGCCGGCACAGCGGCGGTAAGCAGCACGACGGCAGCCAGCACTGATTTCAGGTTCATCGGATGTCTCCTCGGTATGGGTTCAGGGTCCTCGGCCACCTGCTTCATGAGCAAGTGATCGAGTCCCGATGTGAGGAGACTAGAGAGTGGGCCTTAACTGGCCCTTAACCTTTCAGCAAGATGTTCAGAGCAGTCTCGAGAACAGCGTGGCGATGCTGAGGAACGAGAAGAAGCCGACGACATCGGTGACCGTGGTCAGGATGATCGACGAGGATTGCGCCGGGTCCTGACCGAAGCGGCGCAGGGTAATCGGCACCAGCGCACCGGCAAAACCCGCGGCGATCATCGAGATCACCATCGCCGTGACGATCACCAGCACCAGCCCGAACGAACGGCTCCAGATATAGACGCCGATCGCCGTGGTGGCGGCGATGCCGAGGCCGTTCAGCAAGCCGACGCTGACTTCCTTCATCACCACTCTCGGCCAGTGACGAATACTGATTTCACGCAGCATCAAGCCGCGCATGGTCACGGCCAGTGCCTGGGCGCCGGCGTTGCCGCTCTGGCCGGCGACCACCGGCAGCAGCACCGCGAGTGCGGTGAACTTGGCGATGATGTCTTCAAACATGCCGACCACCGAGGCCGCCAGGAACGCGGTCAGCAGGTTGATCTGCAACCACGGCAGCCGCTTGGCAACGGCGAACAGCGGCGACGAAAGCGCGCGCTCGTCCTTGCTGGCGCCGACCATGGTCTGGATGTCGAGGCTGGTTTCTTCCTGGATCGCGCTGACCAGTTCGGCCTGATGGATGACGCCGATCAGCCGGCCGCTGAAGTCGATCACCGGCAGTTCGGTGAGGTTGTCGTGCTGCTCGAGTAGCTCGACGACTTCCTCGCGCGGCACGCTGTCATCCACGGCCGCGATGATCGGCTGGCGCAGATCGGCCAGCCGCTGATCGAGATCGGCGAGCGCAAGATCCTGGATTTCGACTCTGCCTTCGAGCTGCCCGTCTTCGTTGACGAGATAAATCTCGCGGACGCTGCGGCGTCCGGTGCGGCGCAGGCGGGCCAGCGTTTCGGCCACCGGCAGCGCGGCTTCGAAGGCGAGGAAGCGTGGGTCCATCAGCGCGCCGGCGGAGTCCGGCTGGCGCGCCATGCTGGTCCGCAGCTCATCGGCGATTTCCGGGTTCAGCAGCGCGAGATAGGTATCGCGTGCGTCGACATCGAAACGGCCGAGCAGGGCAACCGCTTCGGTGGGCTCCAGTTCGCTGAGGATGTGTCGCGCCAGCTTGGCCGGCAGCGCTGCCAGCACGGTACGTTCGATATCGCCGGTGAGACCGCGCCAGACCGGGATCAGCGCGTGGATCGGCTGTTCGCCCAGCACGGTGGCGATGTCCTGCGGCGGCAGACGCTCCAGTCGACGTGCCGCTTCGCGCGGATAGTCGAGCAGAAAGCGCAGGGTCAGAGCGGCGGTGGCGGTGTCAGCACTCATCGGGGCTCAGGGCGCTCATCGGGCGATATGGCGCGCGTCGTGGTCGGCAGCCAGGACACCAGCACTTCGATCAAGCCAGCGACGGCGTTCCAGTAACCGCCGGCCACCAGTGACAGCGCATCGCCGGGTGTCGCCGGCTGGTCCTCGGGATCGCGCTCCGGGCCGCTCGCGGTGGCCAGCGCGGTCTGCCAGAGGACGCCGGCGAAACGCTCGCCGCGTTCGACCACCGGCAGCGCGCGAGCGCTGGCCCAGCCTGGATGATCGTGCAGGGCGCTGATCAGCGCCTGCGCCGGCACCGTGACTGGCGGCGGCTGCATCAAACGGCGCAACGGCGTGTCGGCCGCGGCGCGCAGCAGATCGACCATCGGCACCACGCCGATCAGGCGCTGCTCGCCGTCGACGATGTACAGCGCATCCTGCTCGTTGCCGGAGTTGCGCAGATGATCGATCGCCTGTGCGCAGCGGATATCTTCGGTCAAGGCCAAGGCATGCGGATCGGCCCAGGCACCGACGGTGTTCTCGGGATAACCGAGCAGCAGCCGAAAGGCCACCGCAAGCGGCGCCGGCAACTGGCCGATCAGCACATCGGCGCGCGTCCTCGGCATCTGCCGCAGCACGGCGACACCGGCCTGCGGGCCGACTGCGCGCAGCAGGCCAGCCGCGCGGTCGTCGCCAAGACGATCCAGCGCCCGCGCCGCGAACAGCGGCAGCATCTGGCGAATCACCGGCGCCGCCAGCCGCAACGGCACGCTGGCCAGCAGATCGGCAGCGGCGGTTGGCGTCAGCCGCTCGAGCACCCGTGCAGCATCGCGGGGATGCGCTTCCAGATAGGCCAGCGACAGGCTGCCGATGGGGCTGGGGCTAGCCATTGCGCGCCTCGGGATGGGTATCGAGGCTACCGTCCGGACGCTCGATCAGCAGCACGATCGGTGCTTCGTTGAACAAGCGCGCGGGCAGGCTGACCCGGCCGTCCGTGGTTTCCAGCACCAGGCTGGTGTTCGACATCTCGAGAATCTTGCCCTCGAAGCCCTCGACGCGAACCTGCTGGCCGATCGAGTAGGTCTGGCGCAGGTAATGGCTGCCGATCAGGTTGGCGACATAGCTGCGCGAGCCGAGGCTGACCGACAACGCTGCCGCGCCCACCAGTGCCGCAATGACCACCACGGCCATGACCACGATGAAGGTGACGCGGATGCCGATCTGGTCGGCACCGACCAGGACCGCGGTGATCAGGATCGCCGCCTGCACCATGCGGCCGAGCATCACGCGCTGCGCCGGGTCGTCGGCGATCGGCGCGGCTTCCACCAGTTGCCGGGCCATGCGGCTGACCAGCACGCCGACGACGATGATCAGCGCGCCGGCCGCCATCGTTGGCACGTAGGCCACAAGCTGGCCGAGCCAGGCGGTGAACAGCGCAAGGCCAAGCACCTCGGTGGCGGCAGTGACGAAGAACAGCATCACCAGCCAGAACAGGATGCTACCCAGCACCCGTGCCGAGACCATCGGCAGGCGTACGCTGGAGCCGTTACGGGCAATCGAGGACTGAGACAGGACGCGTTCGGCCGTCGCCACCAGCTGCGTGCCGATGGTGCGCAGCACTCTTGCCACCAACCAGCCGACCAGCAGCAGTACCAGGGCGCCGACCAGCTTGGGCAGGAAGTGCGAGGCCTTGCCGAGGAACGTCGACAGCACGTCCTGCAGCGCAGTGCTCCATTCGGCTAACAGGGTCAAGGCGAGAAACTCCTCCGGGTGGGCACGGAGTGGACAGCGCCTGAGGAGAAACCGTCAGGAATCCAGCCAGCAGTTTGGCGGAGCTGTCACGACGCCGCGCGACGATCGAAGGTCGAACTTAGCACAGGCACCGAGCTCAGCCGTAGGGCGGCCCATGGCCGCCGGCACCCTACGATGAGGGGGCACGGCGGTCGCGGCCCGGCCTACCTGGTCAACTCAGCGAGTTTGATCGTATGCCGATCCGAATTCTTCGGATTGCGGAAGATGATCGGCTTCTCGATCGTCGTGATCCGCGCCGACGAGATCGCTTCATCGACCAGATGCCGGAGCGGCGACTTGTCGCAGACTGGATCGGTCGCCGCCGCATCGCCGGTGAACTGGAAAGCCTGACAGCGGCAGCCACCGAAGTCCTTCTCTTTCTCCGGACAGGACGCGCAGGGCTCCTTCATCCAGGCGTTGCCGCGAAAACGGTTGAAGGCATCCGAGGTCTGCCAGATCTCCTTGATCGACGAGGCCTGCACGTTCGGAAATTCGAAGCCGGGCAATTGCCGCGCGGCGTGGCAGGGCAGGGCCGTGCCGTCCGGCGTCACCAGCAGGAACACCGAACCCCAGCCGTTCATGCAGGGCTTCGGACGCTTTTCGTAGTAGTCCGGCACCACGAAGTAGATGTCCATCTTGCCCTTGAGCCGGGCCTGATATTCGTTGGCCACGATTTCCGCTTCACGCACCTGTTCGAGCGTCGGCAGCAGACGATCACGATTGAGCAGCGCCCAGCCGTAGTACTGCGTGGTCGCCAGTTCGACGTAATCGGCTTCGAGTTCGATCGCCAGATCGAGCATCTCGCGTAGCCGATGCAGGTTGTCCCTGTGCAGCACGAAGCACAGCACCATCGGAAAGCCGGCGGCTTTGACGGCACGGGCCATGTCGACCTTGTGCGCGTAAGCACGCATGCCGGCGATCTCGTCGTTCTGGTTCGCTTCCGAACTCTGGAAACTGACCTGGATGTGATCAAGGCCGGCTACTTTCAGCGAGCGCGCACGTGCGGCATCCATGCCGATGCCGGAGGTGATCAGATTCGAGTAGTAGCCGAGCTTGGTCGCTTCGGTGACCAGCACTTCGAGGTCCTGCCGAACCAGCGGTTCGCCGCCGGACAGGCCGAGCTGCAAGGCGCCCATCTGTCGCGCGTCACGCAGCACGCGCAGCCAGGTTTCGGTATCCATGGTCTTGCCGTGGCCGGCGTAGTCGACCGGGTTCGAGCAGTAGGCGCACTGCAGTGGGCAGGCATAGGTCAGCTCCGCGAGCAGCCACAGCGGCGGCTTGATCAGCGGTATCGCCGACGTTGAACTAGGCAATCCACCCTCGTGCATGAGCGACCTCCAGGAAACTGCGTACATCGGCCGTCAGGTCCCCGTCTTCCGGGAACATCCGGTTCAATTCCGCCGCGATATCGATCACGGTCCGTTGGCCATCGACCTGCTTGAGAATCATCGCTGCCGATTCGCTCAGCTGTACCACGCCTTCCGGGTACAGCAGCACATCGCAGCCCTGCACCTGCTCAAACTGGATGCGGTGGCCGCGCGCCAGTTTCAGCGAGCCATCGTGCAGCGGTTTGTAATCGGTCGCGTATTCGACCTTGCCTTCAGACATGGTCCGCTCCCCGGATTTCCCGCGCCGTCATGCCTTGCTGAAAGCCTGGCACGCAGTGATAAGGCGGTTCGTTCCTCACGTAGGCCAGGCTCATTGCATCGAGCATGGTCCACAGGATGTCGAGCTTGAACTTCAGCAGTTCCAGCGCGCGTTCCTGCTCGGCCCGGGTCACGAACAGATCCAGTGTCAGACCGAGGCCGTGCTGCACGTCGCGATGCGCTTCCTGGACTCGGCCCTTGAAGTAATCGAGGCCGCTGCTGTCGATCCACGGATAGTGCTTCGGCCACTCGCTGATCCGTTCCTTGTGGATGCTCGGCGCGAACAGTTCGGTCAGCGACGAGGCCACGCCTTCCTGCCAGGACGCGCGGCGCACGAAGTTCACATAGGCATCCACCGCGAAGCGCACGCCGGGCAGCACGTAGCGATGCGAAACGATATCGGCGCGCTGCAG